>SFOB01000103.1 GCA_004554075.1 Treponema sp. | reverse complement strand
CAATAAGTATATTTTGTATTGCACTAATTCCAGCGATTACTTCTTCTTTATGTTTATCTGTTATTTTAACATTTTCTATTCCATTTAAACGATCGCCATATGCATCAGTTTTAGTTTGATTAATAAAGTATACTAAGAATGCAACGCCAATTAGTGCAATACAAAATATACTTATTGCCATCATGATGCAATAGATACGATTATTTTTGTAGAACCCCTTTAATTTTCCCATAATTATCCACCTCGTACTCATATTATACTATACATAATTATATAATTCAAATCAGTTTTTTTGACAAATTATTTCACAAGAAAAAAAGCTATTCGCTTTTTAATTGTTCTTCAAAATCTGTTTCACTCCAGATAGGAATATTTAATTCTTTGGCTTTGTCATATTTGCTTCCTGGATTATCACCGACAATAACTGCCGCTGTATTTTTAGTAACAGATGATGACCATAAACCACCATTTTCTTCAATTAAAGCTTGGATTTCATCTCTAGTATATTTTTCTAAAGTTCCAGTTACAACAAATCTTTTACCAATAAAATTTTCATTTTCTTTGGTAGTTGCTCCTAGATAAGTTGTATTCATTCCAATTGATTTTAAATTATTAATTAGCTCTATATTTTCTGGGTTGTTAAAGAAAATAATGATATTTTGAGCTAGGATTGGTCCAATGTCTGGGATTGATTGTAATTCAGATTCTGATGCAGCCATTAATTTATCAAGGGTATTATATTTTTTGGCTAGAATTTTAGCATTTTTTTCACCAATTCCTTCAATATCAAAAGCACCAATAAAAGTGGCAAGTCTCATGCGGCGGTGATTTTGAATTGAATTATAAACTTTCTCAGCACCAAGAGATTTTTTATCTGCTTCCATACTTTCTTCGTTTAAGAAATATGGAACAAGGTCTTCTACCTGCAGGCTGTAAATATCAGAAATTGATTTAAGACGTTTGTCATTAAAAAGCGAAGTAATAAGGGTTTCACCAAGGTCCCGGATATCGGCTACCTGCTGGAATTTTAAAAGCTGATGAAGCACACGCTTACTGCATTCTTTGTTAGGACAGAAAAGCCGGCTTCCTTCATCAACAAGAGGAGTGCCGCAGACTTCGCATACTTTAGGGAATTCAACAGGCTTTGTTTCCAGTCCCTTTTCTTCAACAATACTTTCTATTTTTGGAATGATTTCCCCGCGCTTTACAACAACAACGTGGCTTCCAATCTGAACGCCAAGTTTACGCAAGGTATCCGGATTTGCAAGGCTTGCCCTCTGCACTCTGGTTCCGTTTAATTCAACTTCATCAAAAATAGCAACAGGGGTATAGGTTCCGCCGCTGATGCTCCACTCAACTTCACGCAAAGTAGTAACAGCTTCTTCCAGACTGAACTTAAAGGCAATCTGGCGATCCGGTCTGTCGCGGCTGGCATCTGCAAGGTTTATGACCCGCTCTTTAATTACAAGACCGTCAATGTCGTATTCAAGGGCAGCTCTTTCTTCCATAACCTTTGCCCGGTAGGCAATTACACGGTCAGGAGACTGGCAGATTACAAGCCGTACTACATTAAAACCGCAATCCATAAGCCAGCGGATTTTCTCTTCTTCGTTATTAAAATAAGATTTGCCGTCTGTAGACAAAGCATCGTAAACAATAAGCTTAAGGTATTCACTGCCCTCGCCGTCCTTGCGCTTCATAAGTCCGTTAGCGGCATTGCGGCAGTTAGCTTTATCCGGGAAGTGTTTTTTATGAACCTCATGAGTCATAATTACTTCACCACGGATTCCGCCTGTAAATGGCACAAGCTGACCGTCTTTATAAATTGCAGCATTTACTCCACCCATTTTGCGGGCATTGGCGGTTATGTCATCTCCAATCGAACCGTCACCTCGGGTAACGGCTCTTTTCAAATATCCGTTTTCATACTGAAGTTCAAGAGACGCTCCATCCAGTTTATATTCTACAAGATAGGCATCGTATTTGTGTTTTTCTGCCCATGCTAAAAACTGTTCCGGGTTTGCGGCTTTTTCCTGGCTGCCCATAGGCATAACATGGTGGATTTTTGCAAAGTTTCCTGAGTCCGCACCAACGCGATGCAGAATCGGGTTAGCCGGGTCTAAGGCTTTTAATTCATCCCAGAGTTTATCAAATTCTGCGTCGCTGATTTCACCTTCACCATCATAATAAGATTTCTGGTAGCGGGTTATGAGTTTTTCAAGTTCTGAGATTCTCTGAGATTCAAACAAGTCCATTATTGAACCTTCTCGAAGTATAACTCAGTAATCTGACGGTCTGCCTTGAGGCCCTTACGTTCAAACTTTGTCTGGGCACGCCATGGCTGTGGTTCTGCAAAGCCTTCGTATTTGTTTTTCAGGTGCTCTGTCTGGCGCAGCTCTTCAAGAGCAAATTCAGCGTAATCAATAATATCTGTTACAAAATAAAGGTAGCCGCCTGGAGCCAGCTTCTGGGCAAAAAGATTTGTACGCGGGCGCTGAACCATACGACGTTTATGATGACGCTTTTTAGGCCATGGGTCCGGGAAGAAAATATGAAAGCCGTTAACAGAATTATCGCCAATCATATATTCCAGAACTTCAAGAGCATCGTATTCAATAATGTAAAGATTTTTCAGTTCGCGTTTCTGAATTTCTGAAAGTACTTTTCCAACACCTGGAGTATGTACTTCAATTCCAAGATAGTTAATGTCCGGATTTGCCTGGGCAAGAGCAATAGTTGCATCTCCCATTCCAAAACCGATTTCAATTACAATAGGATTTGTGTTTCCGAACACATCTACAAAGTTTAATTTTTTGTGTTCAAATGGAATACACCATGAAGGAGCAAGCTCGTTATATGCGCGCTCCTGTGCGGCAGTCATACGGCCGGCACGTAATACATAAGTTTTTACTTCCCTGCGTAAACCCGAGGGTGGTACCGCGTCTGCAGTTTCTGCAGAATCAATTTTTTCAACAGTTGTTTTATTGTCCATTCTATATCCTTTATATTTTTCCAGTATTTCTATTTCAGTTTTCTTTATCGGAATTATAATTCTTCATTTTCTGCCTGTTCTGGTGAAACAGGTTTTTCAGGTGTAAGACAAATTACACTTCCATCTTTAGTATACCAGATTATCTGATAGCTTACAGCCTCTCTCCAGCGGTTCCAGATATCACGTGTTGTTTTAATCTCTTCTGTTCTGTCACCAAAATAAATCAGAATGTGTTCTTTATCAAAAACAGCAATTTTTTCTATGCCTCGTTTTTGAGTCATTACGTCTGTCAGTGAAGGCAAAAGAACATCATAAAAATCAATATCATATTTTATATCAAGAGTAAGGGTACATTCTTTTTCATCAGCATTAATAAAAGTGATTTCGTAAGTACCTGTAGGAAGCTTTTCATTTTCCGGAGCAAGAAGATTGGTACAGCCTGTCCACTGCTTACTGTCTGCCTCAAGCATTGTAAGCCCCTGACTTTCCCAGTAATAGCCGGTTTCCAGAGAAGTGATCTTAATAGTCTGATAACGTCTTACATCAGAAACAGAGGCTGCAAAAACTGAAAGTCTTGCAGAAGGAAGATCTTTTTCATTTTTATATTCAAAAATAACAGAATAATCTGTACTTTCAACTTCAGGAAGATTTTGCGAACAGGATATAAAAAGTCCTGCAAATGCTGCAAGTAAAAGAGAAATAAGACTGTAGATTCTGGAGTGATGCTGCATATAAAATATCAGAAGTTAAAGTTCAGGTTAATGACTGTAAGGTCTGAAGCAGAGAACTGATTTACCAGAGATTCAAACTTTACATTAACCTTTTTGCAGGCATCATCAAGATAAGAAAGATAGTAGAGACCAAGGTCTGTTCCCTCCTGACCTTCCGGCAGCTCGCGGTAGAAGTCTATGAGGGATTTTTTATTAGTGTTAGAATTCTTGGCAGACTCAATGTTGTCTTTCATTTCCTGGAACTCGTCATCTTTGTTATAAAGAGTAATTGAAAGACGGCCCTGTTTACCAATAGAAGTAGAACCACCACCCAGTTTCCATGAAAGGAATACAAGTTCGTGCTTACGCTGAAGCTCCTGAACAATTTTTGCACGAACCTCAGGGTCAAAAATAAGGGAATCAATATCATCAATTCCATGATACATGGTTTTTGCTTCTTTACGGATGTTTGTATTTTCGTTGTTAAGAGCAAGCTCCATTACCATTACGGAAATGTATTCTGCTACCTTTGATTTGTCCATATATGAAGAAAGGAGATTGCGGATTGCAACATACATTTCTGCAGCTCCCTCATTCTTGGCAAAGAGAGTAATAATATACCAGTTCATAAGACCAAGACGGTTCATAAACTTTTCAGACATTAAAAGGTAGATATTTTTTTCTTCTGAAGAATAGTCTTTATTAGACATAATAGACTTCCAGATAGGATCGAGAATCTGGCGTCTTGTATTCTGAATTGTTGCTTCCTTGTTCTGGAGAATTGAACGAAGCTGACGTTCAGACATATTTGTTCTTTCATCAATAAGATGAGAAGGATTTGCGCGGTTATGCTTGCGTACACATTCACACTGAATTAAAGCGGCATATACATCGCGGTCAAACTGCTTGTAAAGCAGAGAATATACAATAACTTTTGACAAATCCATTACTTCCTGGCGGGAAGAAACGAATTCTGACATAGAAATTTCGATTTTAGAGATATAATCAAGGAGAATCATGCTCTGAATAGACTGTGGAGAGAACTTATCGAGAGAGATTCCGTATTCTTCAACATTATCTGCCAGGCGGAAGCGCAAGAGTTTTTTATTGTGGCTTATGAAATTTGAAGCACCATCTTCTGTTAATACGACTTTAAGTGGCAGCTCCAAAATGAATTTCTTATCTGATCCCATATACCCTGCTAAATGCAAATCTTTTTTTATTTTTATCTATTATACACGATAGGACTTGCATTGTAAACAATAAAAATTTAAACTGAAAGGGATGAAAACACGGCGATTCATATGCTACATCCTGATTTTTCTTTTCTGCAGCCTTGCCTATGCTCAAAACAAAGAGCCTTCAGGTATAGAATTATGCCGCCAGGTTCATTCCTTTCTAAAAGAAAACAGATTTTCGCCCACGACTCAAAGTCTGGTTATATCAGGTGAAAATACATTTCCTTATAATATTATCGTCACATTTACCCCAGAACAGAACTCTTCTCCAGAAAATTTGCTGCTGGTTTTCTTTCAGGAAGATGTGCTTAAAAACAAAAATATTATTAAAGAAGCCCTTAAACGCATAAAAGAAGCAGATTACCCTTTTACAGTGACGGCACTATTTGCTTACGGAGAAAAGCAGAAGATTCAAAAGGCTGATATGATTTATGGTACAAACGTATTTCTTGAAAGCCTTAGTACAAATCTTTCGTATACAGCAGTTATTTTTGATCTGGAAAGCAGTATTAATGAAATAGAAATCACTGCAAACCGTCTTTCATCTCCTCCTCAGCTGATAAAAAACTCAATGAATCTTTTTACAGAATATGAAATTGAAAGCCAACTTCCCCGCCTCATTTTGAGTCAGCTTTCTACATATTCTTTTATTTCAAGCCGTATTTTAAGCGGATTTTTTGAAAATGAGATTCCTGCAATCAAGCTTTCCATTGGCGCTATTCCACAGGAAGAAAAAGAAGAAACTGCGGTCAATATCATTTCAGATTTTACAGAACTTTTTTCTAAAACAGGCGATTTCAGCTGGGAACATCATTTTTTTATAATAAAAGCTTTTGGAAGTTACCATATAATTTCTGAGGCAATGATTTTACACATTGTAACCCCGGTAATTTTTGTATGGATTATTTTTATCTTTATGCTGATATTCGTAAACAGACGAATGAAAAAACACGCCTGGTATACAATTGGAAAAATCTGGTGGTCTGTTCCTTTAACCTACCTTCTTATGGTCTTTATCTTTATTATTTCCAGATTCTTCTTCAAAAACATGTTTCCTAATGCCTCTTACGCAGGGAAAATTTACGGCCAGTTGATTTTCCAGATCTGTCTTTCATTATTTGTAACTCTTTCTGTTTATCTTGTAATTTTAATGTATAACTACAGATTTGCTGAAAGAGCCGTAGATTATCTTCTTGTAATCAGCTGTTTTATAAATCAGTCTATTTTTATTCTGGCAGATATTTCGCTTAGCCCGATTTTTATTATAATCTGTCTGCTTTCACTTGTAGCCCTGACAGTAAAAAATAATTATCTTCACATAGCAATCTTCCTGCTTATGATTCTGCCGCTTATACCTTATGGCCACAGAATGATTGATGCTGCAGACCTTAGGGAACTGTCTGATTTTTTGTCCACTAATCATAATGTAAATCTTACGATTCCTTTTGTACTCTACCCTGTTTACATTGTACTTTTCAGAATTATTACTTCTGTTCGCACCAACCGCAAAAAACTAAGTTTAGTTACAAGCTCCACCGGGGCGGCCTTCCTCCTTGTAACAGCAGCGCTTATTGTAACAGGCATAGTGCGTACAAAAAGCCTTAACAAAAATCAGCCAGCCGAACCTGAAATTACTATAAGTCCTCTTGGCAGCGAGCTTATTTCTCTGCAGACAGAAGACAGTTATATTTTTGATGACATTATACGAACAATTGATATTACCCTTAACACAGACTGTCTTTTGTGCGACCTTCTTATAACCACAGACGAAATAAATCCGATTTTGTATTCGGATAACGATTATACTAATCCTTCCGGAAATACAGCACGTTTTCGCATTCCTGATAATCCACCGAAAAAAATGGTTTTCAAATATGGAGCTGCAAAAACTCCATGCAGAATTACAGTTTCTGCTGTAATTGAAGGCGAAAGGCCTGGTGACTATTCATTTATCAGCCGTTCACTTGAACTTGGAGAATACTGATGGAAGAACAGGCTAAGACCACCCGCTGGTACCTTCATGTAGATCTGGACGCTTTTTTTGCCTCTGTGGAGCAGCTTGATAATCCGGAATTAAGGGGAAAGCCTGTTATTGTTGGTGGAAAGCCGGATGACAGACGCAGTGTTGTTTCTACTGCTTCCTACGAAGCAAGAGCTTTTGGTGTTCATTCTGCCATGCCAACCTTCCAGGCTTATAAGCTCTGTCCCCAGGGAATATTTGTTCATGGCCGCATGCAGCGTTACGCAGAACTTTCCCATCAGATTATGAACATTTTCCGAGACTACTCTCCGGATGTAGACCAGATGTCTATAGACGAAGCCTTTATAGACCTTACAGGTACAGAAAAACTTTTTGGTCCGCCACAGGAAACGGCCCATGCCATAAAAGCCCGGGTAAAAAAAGAAACAGGTCTTACTGTTTCGGTTGGTCTTGCCACTACAAAATATCTTGCAAAAATTTCTTCCGGACTTTCAAAACCAGACGGCTTTTTCCAGATTAATGCCGGAGAAGAAGAAAAGTTTATGCTTAATCTTCCCTTAAATAAAGTGTGGGGGCTGGGACCAAAATCTCTGGAGCTTATCCGCAGCAAGGGCTTTAATTCCACTAGAGATATTTATGAGCGGGATTATGACACTCTTGAATTTCTTTTCGGGAAAAATATGGCGAGCTTTCTTTATAATGTAGTGCGCGGCATTGAAAAAGAATCCTTCAGCAGAGAAAGTAAATCTCATTCTATTAGTGCAGAAACAACCTTTCCCTACGACCTTACTGATATTTACATGATTGAAACTGAGCTTCTTGAGCTGGCCCAGGGTGTATTTTTCCGTCTCCTCAAAGAAGAAGGTTACTCCCGTACTGCCTTTGTAAAAATCCGCTATGATGATTTTTCTACGGGCACTGTTCAAGAAACTGTAGAAAGAAATATCATCACCCTGGATTCCTTTTATGAAATCATAAAAAGACTTTTTGAAAAGCGCTACCAGAATGGTCGTGGTATAAGGCTTCTTGGAGTTGGCTTTGAAAATATTGTGAAGGAAGAAAAGCCTTACCAGCAGGATTTATTTTCCACAAATAATGATGAAAAAAAACAGGCTGTTGAAAAGGCTATCTTAAAGCTTTCAAAAAAACATCCGGAAATAAAGGTAAGCAAAGCTAGAACCTTAAAAGCTCTTCTTTTTGCTATTCTGATTGGGGCTCTACCTGCGGAAGCAAAAACTCAGGAAAAAGTCAAAGCCCGGGAAGAAACGAAATCCAAAGAATCAGTTTCTATTTTTGATTATGATATCAATGATAAAAACCATGTAGATTTTTCTGCAAGCGGTTTATGGAAAATGGAATTTACAGCAGGCTTTGACCTCTCTTTTGGAAATGGAACAAGTCCTGCTTTTTCTCCTTCCGTCCCCATATTCAAGCAGGAAACAGATCTTTCTGCCCTGCTTACCATTAATA
>SFOB01000008.1 GCA_004554075.1 Treponema sp. | reverse complement strand
TGATGATACGTGGCTGCTTTACATCAAGGTGAAGATCTGTGATGTAACGTTCTGTCTTACCTGTCTGAAGGTCAACCTTCTCTTCAAGTGTAGAACCTACAATTACATCTTCGAAGTGGATATATCCGTCGCTTTCTGCAAGGATAGGCTCAATGAACTGTTCGAATTCACCGATTACTTCACCCTTCTTAACGATTGCTCCAGCCTTTGTGAAGATTGTAGAACCGTTAGAGATTTCAATCTTCTGTTCCTTACTTGTGATGTAGATTACGCCGTCGCCCTTAACAACCTTACCGTTAACACCGGCAAGAACTTCCTTGCCCTTGTGCTTAAGGATAACGTCGCCGCGCATAAGGCTCTTTCCATCTTCAATAAGAAGCTCATCATCTGCAGTGAACTTAATCTTGTCGAGAATACGGATTACAGTCATGAAGCCCTTACGAGTAAAGAGCCACTTGTCTTTCTTCTCAACGTGAGTTCCTTCGATATTCTTAATGAATGCATCAAACTTAAGAACAATCTTGTTATCGTTTGTTGACATCTCAGCCGCACCACCCGAGTGGAAGGTACGAAGTGTAAGCTGTGTACCTGGCTGACCGATTGACTGAGCAGCGATAATACCAACTGCTTCACCAATTTCAACAATCTTATTGCGTGCAAGGTTCTTACCATAACACTTAACACAAATACCGTGTTTAGCTTCACAGGTAAGTACTGTGCGGAGCTTAACCTTTTCAACACCAGCAGCTTCAATCTTCTTAGCCATAGCTTCGTCGATGTACTGGTTTACGTCACAGATAAGTTCACCCTTAGCGTTTACAACACGTTCGATTGTGTAGTGACCTTCGATACGCTTACTAAGTGGAACCTTAACTTCATCACCCTCTTTGATAGCTGTGTAGTCAATACCGTTGATTGTACAGCAGTCTTCTTCGTTGATTACTACATCCTGTGCAACATCAACAAGACGACGTGTCATGTAACCGGCATCGGCTGTCTTAAGAGCTGTATCCGAAAGACCCTTACGAGAAGCGTTAGTTGAAATAAAGTATTCAATAACGGAAAGTCCTTCGTAGAAGTTTGACTTAATTGGGAGCTCGATAATATCTCCGTTAGGCTTAGTCATCAAACCACGCATTGCAGCAAGCTGAGAAATCTGTCCACGAGAACCGCGGGCACCAGACTTAGCCATCATGTAGATTGTGTTAAAGCCCTGCTTATCTTTCTCAAGATTATCCATCATGAGATTTGTAAGTTTTTCGTTAGTACGAGCCCAGATGTTTGTTACACGCTGATATCTTTCTTCTGCTGTAATAACACCCTTTCCATACTGGTTGATAATATCTTCAACATCCTTGTTAGCCTGAGCCATGATTTCCGGCTTTTCATCAGGAACGAGGATATCCTTCATACAAAGTGTTGCACCGTAGAAGGTAGCGTTCTTGTAACCAACATCCTTGATTGCGTCGTGCATCTGGATTGTGAGCCAAGATCCCTTTGTATGATATACATGCTCAATCATCTTCTTCAAAGACTTATCGAACATCTGGCGGTTTACATATTCAATTTCTGCAGGCATTGCTTCGTTGAAAGCAAGACGTCCTGCTGAAGTTTCAATAAGATCACCCTTCTTGAATGACTGTGTTCCACCAAGGAATCCGTCATCACCCTTAACCTTAAGAGCATCTGCATCGAAAGAATCTTTTGGAGCTGGAACCTTAATGAGAGCCTGCCATTCAATTGCACCAAGTTCTGCAGCCATACGTACTTCATCTGGTGTAGAGAAGCGCTTACCTGTTCCCTTAGCGTTAGGTTTGATAGCAGTCATATAGTAGATACCAAGTACCATGTCCTGAGATGGAGCAACGATTGTGTTACCGTTAGCTGGGTCAAGGAGGTTTCTAGCAGAAAGCATCAATGTCCAGCATTCCATCTGAGCGGCCTGAGTAAGTGGTACGTGGATAGCCATCTGGTCACCATCGAAGTCGGCGTTGAAAGCTTTACATGCGAGTGGGTGAAGCTTAAGAGCTTTTCCTTCTACAAGTACAGGTTCGAATGCCTGAATACCAAGACGGTGAAGGGTTGGCGCACGGTTGAGCATTACTGGATGCTCTTTTACTACTTCATCAAGAATTGCATATACTTCTGGAGACTCAGACTCAACAAGAGCCTTTGCCTTCTTAATATTAAATACTACGTCTTTGTCTACGAGCTTCTTCATAAGGAATGGCTTGAACAATTCCAAAGCCATCTTTGTAGGAAGACCGCACTGCCAGAGCTTAAGTTCTGGTCCAACAACGATTACCGAACGTCCAGAGTAGTCTACACGCTTACCAAGAAGGTTCAAGCGGAAACGTCCCTGCTTACCTTTGAGAAGGTCAGAAATTGACTTGAGAGGGCGGTTTGAAGCACCCTTAACTGCACGCTTTCTCTTTGTATTGTCAAACAAAGCATCAACTGCTTCCTGAAGCATACGCTTTTCGTTGCGGATGATGATGTCAGGAGCAGAAAGCTGCTGCAATCTCTTAAGACGGTTATTACGATTAATAACACGGCGGTAGAGGTCGTTGAGGTCAGATGTAGCGAAACGTCCACCATCGAGCTGTACCATTGGACGAAGCTCAGGAGGAATAACTGGAATTACGTCCAGAATCATCCAAGAAACTTTGTTTCCAGATGCGCGGAAGTTTTCTACGATTTCAATACGACGGAGAAGTCTCTTGTCAGACTTAGCGCCCTTTTCGATCATTTTTGCACGGAGCTCTGCAGCAAGCTCATCGAGGTCAAGGCGCTCAAGCATAGTCTTGATAGCCTCAGCACCCATATCTGCTGTGAAAGCAGAACCTGCGTAGTGCTCAAGTGCTTCCTGATATTCTTCTTCTGTAAGAAGATCGAGCAAAAGACCCATGCGGCTTGGAACTGAACGGTAATACCAGATGTGGCTTACTGGAGCTGCAAGTTCAATGTGTCCTGTGCGTTCACGGCGTACCTTGAAGTGAGTAACTTCAACACCACAACGGTCACAGATAACACCCTTATAGCGGATAGACTTAAACTTACCGCAGTAGCATTCCCATTCCTTTGTAGTACCGAAAATTCTTTCACAGAAAAGACCGTCTTTCTCAGGGCGGAGTGTTCTGTAGTTTATAGTCTCAGGCTTTTTTACCTCACCGTAAGACCATGAACGAATGGTCTCTGGAGAAGCCAGTTTAATCTTTAAGCTGTCAAAATCCTGTACATCACGCATTTGCATCCTCCTTATCAAATCCGGAAGCGTTCTTGTCAATCAGTTCCTGATCACGTTCTGTAAGAGCAATCTGTTTACCCTTAGCATCATAAATTGTGAAGTCAAGAGCCAAACCACGGAGTTCCTGTACCAGTACGTTGAATGATTCAGGGATTCCGATTGGAGATGAAGGGTCGCCCTTTACGATAGATTCGTAAATCTTTGAACGTCCGTTCATATCATCTGACTTAATTGTCATCATTTCCTGGAGAGTGTTAGCTGCACCGTATGCTTCGAGTGCCCAAACCTCCATTTCTCCAAGACGCTGTCCACCGAACTGTGCCTTACCACCAAGAGGCTGCTGTGTAACGAGAGAGTAAGGTCCAGTAGAACGAGCGTGCATCTTATCATCAACAAGGTGATGAAGCTTCATATAGTAGATAACACCAACGAAGATTGGGTTTACGAAAGGTTCACCAGTACGTCCGTCGTGTACAATCTGCTTACAGTCTGTAGAAATCTTAAGTCCTGTTCCTGCAACTGCCTTGTTAGCTTCTTCGAGCTTAGCTTCGATCATCTTCTGAGAAGGTGATTCGAATACAGGTACTTCGAAGAACTGGTTGAGGTACTTACCTGCAATACCAAGTTCAGACTCAAGAATCTGTCCAATGTTCATTCGGGAAGGTACACCAAGTGGGTTCAAACAAACATCAAGTGGAGTACCATCTTCGAGATATGGCATGTCTTCAACAGGGAGAATACGAGAAACAACACCCTTGTTTCCGTGGCGTCCGGCCATCTTATCACCTTCACGAAGCTTACGCTTGTTAGCAATAAGAACCTTAACTACCTTATCTACACCTGGGAGCAGATCGTCACCTTCAAGGCGGCTCATCTGCTGGATATCAATTACAACACCTTCAATTCCATGTGGAACGCGGAGTGAAGAATCGCGAACTTCTTTAGCCTTTTCACCAAAGATTGAGTTCAAAAGCTTGAACTCTGGAGTTGTTTCAGTTTCAGACTTTGGAGTTACCTTACCAACAAGGATATCTCCTGAGCGAACCTTAGCACCAATACGGATGATACCTTCTGAGTCGAGGTTAGCAAGTGCTTTTTCGGCTGTGTTAGGAATATCACGTGTAATGCGCTCTGGACCGAGCTTTGTTTCACGGATTTCAATCTGGAACTCTTTAATATGGATAGATGTATACATATCCTCGCGAACAACGCGCTGAGAAATAAGTACGGCATCCTCATAGTTGTAACCATTCCAAGGAACGAATCCTACGAGAATGTTGCGTCCGAGAGCGAGCTCTCCGTTGAATGTTGCAGGTCCGTCAGCAAGAACATCGCCGGCCTTAACCTTTTCACCAACATTAACAGTTGGGCGCTGGTGGTTACATGTATCGTTGTTAGTTCTCTGATACTTCAAGAGGCTGTATTCATCAACTGCCTTAGAACCTTCAACCTTTACCTTAATAAGTTCACTTGAAACGTAGATAACTTCACCGTCGTGCTTAGCCTTGATAAGAACACCAGAGTCATAAGCACACTTTCTTTCCATACCAGTTCCAACGTGTGGTGGTTCTGGGAAGAGAAGAGGTACAGCCTGACGCTGCATGTTACAACCCATGAGCGCACGGTTAGCATCGTCATGCTCAAGGAATGGAATCAAAGAAGCAGAAACAGAAATTACCTGACGTGGAGAAACGTCAATGTACTGAACGTCTTTTGGAGAACGCTGAGTATAGTTACCACGGTTGCGGCAAGAAATTGTTTCTGTAGGGAATGAACCATCCTTCTTCATTCCTTCAACTACCTGACCAATGTAGTACTTATCCTCGTCCATAGCAGAAAGGTATTCAACTTCGTTAGTAGCCTTTCCGTTTACTACCTTGCGGTATGGAGCTTCAAGGAATCCGTAGTCATTGATGCGTGTGTACATAGCGAGAGATACGATAAGACCAATGTTTGGACCTTCAGGAGTCTCGATAGGACACATGCGTCCGTAGTGTGAATAGTGTACGTCACGAACTTCGAAACCAGCGCGGTCACGTGAAAGACCACCAGGTCCGAGAGCGTTCAAACGACGTTTATGTGTAAGCTCTGCCAATGGGTTAATCTGATCCATGAACTGAGAGAGCTGTGAAGAACCAAAGAATTCTTTGATAGCAGCTACGATAGGTTTGATAGAAATCAAATCCTGTGGCTTCATTGTATCAGTTTCTTTAAGGCTCATTCTTTCCTTAGCAATGCGTTCCATTCTTGCAAATGCAGACTTAAGCTGATTTGTCATCAACTCACCTACAGAACGGATACGGCGGTTTCCAAGGTGGTCAATATCGTCAATCTGCTCTTCACCAATATAAACTTTGATGAGGAACTTCATTGTATTGATGATATCATCCTTAATAAGAGTGAAGTCTTTTACATCATCTGAGTAGTCAAACTTCTTGTTGAGCTTGTAGCGACCAACACGTCCGAGGTCATAGCGGCGCTCAGAGAAGAAGAGAGAGTTGAGGTCTTTTTCAGCCTGTTCAACTGTCATTGGCTCACCAGGCTGCAAGATTGCATATACAGCTGCGAGACAATCTTCTTTTGTTGGTTCGTTATCTACAGAACCTTCTTTTACGAATTTAACTTCCTCGCGTTCGAAACAGTTGATAATCATCTGTGAATCGAGAGAAGTATTCTTTTCATCGCCATTTGAATTGCTGCGTGTATCAAAGCGGATTACGCAGATTTCTTCGATTTTGTTAGCGAGAAGGTCATCAATATCATGTGGATGAAGTTTTGTACCTGCATTAAAGAGTCTCTTTTCATTGCCTTCTTCATCTTTGATGATTACAGCAGAAGCGAGAACCTTGTCTACAAGTTCGTCACCCTTCTTTACCTTAATGTCTTCTACATCGTAGAAGCAGCGGATGATTTCTTCACGTGTTGAATAACCAAGTGCGCGAAGGAAAATTGTACCAAGAATCTTCTTTTTGCGGTCAATCTTTGCAAAAATAAGCTCTTTTTTCTGGTCAATTTCGAATTCAAGCCAAGATCCGCGGTAAGGAATGATACGGCTTGAGTAAACACCTTTATCGTGGCAGAAAATAACGCCAGGAGAACGGTGAATCTGGGAAACAACTACGCGCTCAGCTCCGTTGATAACAAATGTACCACGATCTGTCATGAGCGGGATGTCGCCCATATAAATATCTTTCTGGAGAATTGCTCCAGTCTGAAGGAAATTCAAATTGATACGGGCTTTTAAAGGAACTGAATAAGTAAGTCCTTTCTGCTTGCACTGCAACTCGGTGAACTTCTGGTTCTCCCAGTCGAGCTCATAAAACTCATACTCCAATGACATATCGCCGTTAGGACTTTCGATAGGGAATGTTGAAGTAAATACGTCCTGAAGTCCCTGATTAAGAACTTCTTTCTGCTCTTTCAGGGCTTCTGCCTGAAGGAAATCATCATACGATTTTGTCTGGATTGCGATAAGATCAGGAACATCCATAGCGTGCTGGATGGCCTTTCCATAATTCTGACGGTTGATTGTTCGAGTCTTTGCGAACATCAGATCCCCCTGATGATGTTGTGTTTCGGATTGTTGACTGCTACATGCTGGAAACTCCGCACAGCACAGAAAACCCCGATTTTTATATATGGATACCCGAATTTTTCCGGATATGACATTTTCGTAAAATACGACTAAAGGGGATACCCGGTACAATGCTGCACCAGACATCCCCTATAGATAAGTTGTCAGATTATTCTGACTTATTTCTTGCTAGCCTTTCCACCAGCTTCTTCGATCTTCTTGATCATTTCGTCAGCGTCAGCCTTGCTTACGCCTTCCTTAAGAGCCTTTGGAGCACCTTCTACGAGTGCCTTAGCTTCACCAAGTCCGAGACCTGTGATTTCACGAACAGCCTTGATTACTGGAATCTTCTTTGCTGCGTCGAATGATTCGAGAGTTACTGTGAACTCTGTCTGCTCTTCGCCACCAGCTGCTGCTCCGCCTGCTGCTGCAGGACCTGCTGCTACGGCTACGGCTGCTGTTACGCCGAATTTTTCTTCCATTGCTTTTACGAGTTCTGAAACTTCAAGAACTGACATAGATGCGATTGCATCAAGAATCTGATCATTTGTGAGAGCTGCCATATTGTCTTCTCCACTATAAATTAGTTATATTTTCCACCTTCCGGCAAGCGGCTGGTGGCAGCAGATTTAATTCAACTGAATCTTTCTGCATTTAACACCGACAGTCGACAGCTATGAAGCCTGACGGTGTTTTTATTTGTTGTTTTAGAAAGTGTAATTAGTTTGCACCTTCTGCAGCTTTTTTGTCTGCGTAAGCCTTCAATGTAGCGGCAAGCTTCTGAGCTGGTCCGTTCATTGCAGACATAAGCATAGCAATAAGCTGGTTTCTTCCAGGAACCTTTGAGTAAGCCTCAATCTTAGCCTGGTCGTAGATTTCGTTAGCAATGCTAGCACCCTTTACAGAAAGTGCTGGAGTATCTTTAGCGAAGTCAAAGAGAACCTTTGCTACTTCGTTTGAATCTTCCTTAGCCATTGCAACAACAGTTGGTCCTTTGAGGTAGTCAGCAACATTTTCTACTTTCATTTCCTCAAAAGCGATGCGAGCGAAGTTGTTCTTAACAACCTTAAGAACAGCATTCTTTTCGCGAAGTTTATCACGAAGAGCAGTAATCTGCTCTACTGTAAGACCGCGATAGTCAGCGAAAATGAAGTCGCTGTAATCAGCAAATGTCTTTTTTGCTTCTTCAATAGCCTGAGTCTTAGCAGGCTGAATTTTCTTTGCTCTTACTGCCATTATTCGCCTTCCTTATAGTCAACCCATACGCCTGGGCCCATAGATGAACTTACAGAAACAGACTTAACAAAACCAGCAGCAGCACCAGCAGGCTTCTTCTTGCTTACTTCAGAAAGAAGAGTGTTTACGTTTGCTACAAGCTTATCTGTATCCATAGAACACTTACCAACAGCAATATGTACGATACCTGTCTTATCAGCACGGAACTCTGTACGACCCTTCTTGAGTTCTGCAACAGCCTGAGCTACGTTAGGAGTTACAGTACCAGTCTTAGGGTTAGGCATCAAACCTTTGCGTCCGAGAACCATACCAAGACGACCTACGTCTTTCATCATATCAGGTGTAGCAACAGCAACGTCGAAGTCCAACCAGCCGTCCTTTACCTTTTCGATATATTCTTCACCTGCGAAAGCAGCACCAGCATCAAGAGCTTCCTTTACCTTGTCTCCCTTACAGAAAACGAGAACTTTCTTTTCACCCTTGAACTGATTTGGGAATACCAATGTATCACGTACAGTAGCATTTTTCTCAAGACGAAGTACAACGTGAGCTTCTACAGTCTCATCGAAGTTAGCAAACTTCATGTCCTGAACCATTTTACAAGCTGAAGCTACATCATATTTCTTTGAAAGATCATACTTTGCAGCAGCTGCGTTATATTTCTTTCCATGTTTCATATTACTGCTCCACCTCTACACCCATACTGCGTGCAGTACCGGCAATGATTTTCTTTGCTGCTTCGATATCGTTAGCATTGATATCTGGCATCTTTGTCTTTGCGATTTCTTCCAGGTCTTTCTTAGAAAGAGTTGCAACCTTGTTAAGAAGAGGATTTCCTGAACCCTTATCGAGTTTACAAGCCTTCTTAATAAGAACTGCTGCTGGAGGAGTTTTAAGAATGAATGTGTAAGATTTGTCCTGATAAACTGTAATTACTACAGGGATAACAAGACCTTTTTCCATTGACTTAGTTCGATCGTTAAATTCCTGAACGAACTTTGGAGCTGAAACTCCGTGAGGTCCAAGAGCTGGTCCAATTGGAGGAGCTGGTGTTGCTGCTCCTGCAGGACACTGCAATTTGATCACGGCAGTTACTTTCTTTGTAGCCATTTTATTTCTCCCAATGTTGGTGTGAAAGCTTCATATAGAAGTCTTTCTAACGAAACGCCTATGTCCAACGGACCTGCGCCTCTCCCAAAAACAGGATCAAACGGTTTGTATTTGGGATACAAACCCCTGAATTTGCTAATTATAAATTATAAAGAACTTAGGCTTTTTCAGCCTGAAGGAAGCTTACTTCTACCGGAGTAGGACGTCCAAAAATCTGAACCTCAACACTAAGCTTCTCTTTTTCTGTATTGATTTCTTTTACTGTACCAGTGAATGATGCAAAAGGACCGTCGGCAATTTTAACAACATCGCCAACATTGAATGACTGACGTACACGAACCTGCTTATCACCCTTGATAACACCAGACTTCTGAAGAAGATTCATAGCTTCATCTTTAGTGATTGGCATAGGACGATTTGAGCGGCTTACATTACCAACAAATCCTGTAACACCCTGGATTTTATAAAGCTTTGCACAAGTATCTTTCCAGCCAATTTCTGGAAGATCCATCTCAAGCATAATATAACCAGGAAGGAACTTGTTTGAACGAGTTTTCTTTTTACCATCTTTAATTTCTACAACTTCTTCAACAGGAACCCTTACGTCAATTACAACTTCTGGATCAATACCTGCATTTTTATCTGTTGGAAATTTCTCTAAAAGAGATTTAATTGTACGTTCGATTTTTCCTTCATAACCTGTATATGTATGAAGAATGTACCAATTCTTAGACATCTTTCCGTCCTATCTCATTACAATACGGAACAACTGAGTGAAGCCAAGGTCAAGCAATCCAAGTACTAAAGCTACAATAACTGTAGAGATGATAACAACCTTAATTGAAGAAATAACATCATCTTTAGTAGGCCATACAACCTTCTTCAATTCTGCTCTGCTTTCTTTAAAAAACTGGAATACCTTAGCCATAACACCTTTCCTTATAAAATCAGGGCAGGCAGGATTTGAACCCACGACAGGCGGTTTTGGAGACCGCTGCTCTACCAGCTGAACTACTGCCCTATATATCTAAACCGGCCGAAACCGGATAAATATCAAAAAATTATTTTGCTTTTGTTTCTTTGTGAAGAATGCTCTTCTTGCAGAACGGACAGTACTTATTCTTCTCAAGTTTTCCTGTGATGTTCTTGCGGTTCTTGTAAGTAGTATAATTCTTTCTCTTACATTCTGTGCACTGCAAAGCGATAATTTCAACAGCACCTTTCTTCTTGCTTCCCATATTTAACTCCTAAATATATTCGCCAAAAAAATAATTTTCAAAGCCCACGTGCAGAATCGGACTGCAGACCTCCACATTACCGATGTGGTGCTCTACCAACTGAGCTACGGGGGCAAATGCAGTATTCCACACTAACTCATAGAAAACATGCGTTCTACGAATATAAACTAAGAAATAATTTTAGTCAATAAAATTCTTTCAGAATTTACAAAATTTATTTGAATTTCTTTTTTCTATATATTAATATTACCACTATGAATATAGATATGCTGATAGACGGAATCCTTGATTCCTATGACCGCTATGGTCTTGTAAACAGAAATCATACAGAAGATTTTCCAAACCGCCAGAACGTTGTCTCAATTCTTTCGGATATTCAGTCTGTAATCTTTCCAGGCTTCAGAACAGCAGAAGATATTGATTCCGTAAACCTCAGATATTTCATTGGCCAGAAGGTTAACAATATAATCGCAAACCTTACCCGCGAAATTCAAAAAGCCCTGATTTATACAAAGGCTCAGACCTGCAGCCATGACGAAGTTGCAAATATAGCTGAATCACATTGCTTTAAGCTGGCAGAAAAAACTGCCCTTGCTTTAATGGAAGAAATACCGGAAATCCGCCGTAAGATTCAGCTGGATGTAGTTGCAACCTTTAACGGAGACCCTGCAGCAAGAAGCAACGAAGAAGTTGTTTTGTCTTACCCGGGTCTTGAAGCAATTCTTGTTTACCGCATTGCCCACTTCCTTTATAAGAGCGGAGTTCCTATTATTCCGCGTATTATGAGCGAACACGTTCACGGTAAAACCGGAATTGATATTCACCCGGGAGCTACAATCGGTGAATCATTCTTTATTGATCACGGAACTGGTGTTGTTGTTGGTGAAACCTGTCTAATTGGCAATAATGTAAAGATTTACCAGGGTGTTACACTGGGAGCCCTCAGTGTTAAAAAGAATCTTCAGAATAAAAAGCGTCACCCTACTATTGAAGATGACGTAACAATCTATGCAAACGCTACAATCCTTGGTGGTGAAACAGTAATAGGCCGCGGCTCAACCATAGGCGGTAACACCTGGGTTACAGAAAGCGTACCGGCAGGATCGGTTATTACACAGGGATAATATAAATGTGGTTTCAGGTGGTTTCGATAGGCCCGCCTCGCGGGCACTCAACCACCGGGGTACTTTGATGTTAAAAAAAACAAGGTTCCCAGACAGTAACACTAAAAGGGAACCTTGCCGTCCAGCGTTGCTGGACATCGGAGAGAGTTTATCAGCTTATTTACAAGCTGTCTTTAATATAATACCATCTGATTCAGATGTCAATACTTTTTGTGAAATTTTCACAAAATTTTTATAAACCGCCACCGCAAAAAGAGGTTTATTCATGGCAAAAAAGAATGGTTCTATTTCTTACAGATGCAGCAACTGCGGATACAGTCAGCATAACGTAAGTCCGGCTGGCCGGGGCAAAGAGGCGGTAGAAAAGCAGAAGCCTGTAGGGCTTGCCACGGTACAGGCCCAGTCAAATACCAGAATTTCCACCGGAATCGAGGAATTTGACCGCGTTTTAGGCGGCGGTGCCACAAAGCGATCTGCCATTTTGCTTGGTGGAGAGCCTGGAATCGGTAAATCTACCCTGCTTTTGCAGACTGCAGCAAGTATTTCTGGCTCTGGAAAGACTTCTGTACTCTATATAAGCGGAGAAGAGTCTGCAGCTCAGATAAAAGACCGGGCAGACAGGCTATGTCTGGACTGCAAGGGTATAAATATTCTGTGCACTTCAAGGCTGGAGGATTCTTTAGACGCCCTTGATTCCCTCAATCCTACCTTTGTAATTATCGATTCTATTCAGACTATTTACAGTGCTGAGGCCGGAATTATTCCTGGTACCGTAAATCAGCTGAAATATTGTGCTAACGAGTTCATTTCCTGGGTAAAAGAGCGGGATTGCGTCCTTATTATGACTGCTCATGTTACAAAAGAAGGCACTATTGCAGGTCCAAAGTCTCTGGAACATATGGTAGATACCGTAATTTCCTTTGAACGCAATGCAGATGACATAAGATTCCTTCATGCACAGAAAAATCGCTTTGGTTCAGTTGATGAAATCGGCATTTTCAGCATGACAGAAAAGGGTCTGGAACCTGTAATTAATCCGGCATCGCTATTTTTGACAAAAAGAAAGGAAAATCAGCCGGCCGGAGTAGCCTGCACACCAGTTTTTGAAGGCAGCAGGGTCTTTTTAGTTGAAATTCAGGCTCTTACAGTACCCGCAAAAGCCAGTGTTTCCCGAATTTACAGCGAAAAAATTGATTCTGGCAGGGTTGCTCGAGTAGCGGCCGTAATAGAAAAGCGCTGTGGCCTGTGTTTTTCTGACCAGGATATATATGTAAACGTTGCCGGCGGCATTAAATTAAGCGAAAGTTCTATAGATGCAGCTCTTGCCGCAGCCCTATATTCTGCCAGAACGGATATTGCAGTAAAAAATGATACTGCAGTATTCGGAGAATTAAGCCTCGCCGGAGAAATTCGCCCTGTTACCAAGACAAAGCAGCGTATAAAAGCCGCCGAAGGCCTTGGTTTTAAGACAGTTCTTTCCCCATCCGACGACGAAAAGTCAGGAATTTCGGACATAAAAACACTTATTAAGACTCTTTTCCGTTAATTTTGAGTATATTTGATTGCAAGTGTGTCATTATGCTTTTATGTTATGGGTTATTTTGACACAGTGCGCTATAGAAAATAATATGCCGTAGGCGAAAAAAATCCCAAAAACAATCTGCACAAGCGAAGCGCGGAAGCCGTTTTTGGGATTTTATTTCGCCGAGAGGCAATTTTATAATAGATGATAAATAAATTAATCACTTGGCATAAAACTTGCTTATTAAATAATGTAAGCTGTTAGCTTATAAAACAAAACTTAATTAAATACAAAGAGGTATAGATATGAACGAACTTTCATTTATTGATTCACTTTTTAATGACATGATGGGTAACACACCTTGTGTTACATATTCTGCAGGCGCTCCTCGTGTTGATGTAAAGGAAGAAGACAACGCTTACACTTTGGAAATGGAATTGCCTGGACGTACCGAGAAAGACGTAAATATCGAGCTCGACCATGACAATTTGACCATTGCCTCAAAAACTGAAGAGACAAAGGAAACCAAAGAAGATAAGAAAGACAAGAAGGCTAAGTACATCCTTAAAGAGCGCAGATTCTCAAGCTTTGAGAGACGCTTTTCTTTGCCAGCTGATGTTGATGCTGAGTCAATTAAGGCTAACTTTAAGAATGGTATTTTGACAATCAATATGCAGAAGAAAGCTATTGCCGCTCCAAAGCATATTGCAATTGAAGCTTGTTAATTGATGCTTGCAGGCTGACTGCTCCCATAAAAAAAGGGTGCGTGAAACGGGAATGATGTTTCACGCACCCTTTTTTTGCTTCCGCATCTATTTTTCAAAACACTTTACAATCAATTGCAATATGTTTTGTTTATTAACGGATTAGATGTCCTTCAAAATCTTGCCAAAATGAATCAGGTAATCGATGAATGAGGCGTAGCTTAGGATTACGCAGAGGGCAAAGAAGATGTAGGAACCTGTTTTGAGAGCTCCGAAGTATTCTGGGGCGAAATCAAGACGAACTAAGAGTTCGAGGAGGATTCCATAAAACTCGGCTGCGATATATACAACAGTTTTCAGTTTTCCGCCTTTTCTGGCTGCAATTGCTGTACCCTGTTTTGCGGCTACCATACGTAAAAAATTCTGAGAGAACTCGCGGAGCATAATCAAAACAAAGAAATAAACCGGCATGTAAGAAACATCAGCTTTTACTGAATGCATAAGACAAACAAAACCGGTCAGATGAAGGACAACATCCGCAAAAGGATCAAAAAGTTTTCCAAAATCGCTTACTTCGTTGTGCTTGCGGGCATAATGACCATCAAGATAGTCTGTAAACTCTGCAAAAACAAGACAAGGAATTGCTATCAACAAGGATACTTTAGTTCCACAACCAGTCCAGATTGGAATAAAGTATAATAAGAAGAAAATAGGTGCAAAAATAATGCGGGTAAATGTAAACTTGTTTGACAGTTTCATAGAGAATATTATCTACTTTATAGAAAGGAAAGTCAAGGTTTCAGGCTTATTGGAAAGTCTTGAAATCATGAATAATGCTTACTGCAGACTTGGCGTCATAGCCTGGCATTTCTTCCCTTATAAATTGCAGAGCCTGCTCAACAACCGCAGGAGAATCTGAAACTCCATGAAGAACAACAGTATTGCCCTGAATTGAAGCATGCATAAACTCTATGTTCAGTTTTCGCTCCATAGAAAGTTTATTCACTACTCTCTGGGCCTTAAGAAGATCATCAATCATCTTATTGCCTTCTTCTTCCTGTTTTACAGTAACCTTCTTTTCTACAAGCTCTGCAATCAAATCAACTGCAAGCTCAAGACTCAAAATTCCGGTATTCAGGATTGCATGATAATTAACAGGATCATTAATATCAACATTATAAAAGCTTGAATGGAAACCTGAACGGTTTGCATCGCTTTCATTGATACGCTGAAGAGCCTGCTTTTCATCCCAGTTGAACTCCTTTCGAAGACGTTCTTTACGGGTCTCTTCATCTGCAATAAGGCGTACAGAAATATTATTCGGAACATTCTGAAGCACAGCAAAGGCTCCACGACCGATAATAACCACATTTTTTTGAGACGCTGCTTCTAAAATTGCATATTGAGCATAATTTAAATACTCATCGCGATCTTTTGTCAGTGAAGCAAAAAAGCCTGGCTTACGCTCATCGAATTTAGGCATTTTGTTCTCAGGAAAACCTAGTTCAACAATGCGTTTTTCGATTTCTTTTCTTGTGATGAACTTATAGCCCAGTCTTTTTGCAAGCTCACCGGCTACTTCATCACCCAACGCTGCTACTTGTCTCGAAATTGTAATTACTGCCATAAGTTCACCCCTTGAAAATAAGATTTATTCTATAATATGATAAATCCAGAATTGAAATCTGTCAAAAAGTTACGGAGATATTTATGAAAAATTATTTTACACCCGAAGATGATAAACTCAAATGGAAAGAAGGCCAGCCAAAAGACCTGCTCAAAACTGTAGTGTGCACAGTAACTTCCCGTCATAATGTTTCAAGCGATGGTGTAGAAGGTGACTATATCATTATGGATGCTCCGGACTGGGTAATTGTAATTGCAGAACATAACAAAAACTTTTTGATGGTAAAACAGTGGCGCCACGGAGAAGCTGCTCTTAGCGTAGAATTTCCAGGTGGTGTAATAGATGCGGGAGAAGATCCTGAAACTGCAGCCCGACGCGAACTGGAAGAAGAAACCGGATATAAAGCCGGAAAACTCACAAAACTTGGAATGGTAAATCCTAACCCGGCCCTCTTTAATAATCATGTGCATTTTTATCTGGCCCAGGAACTCGAAGCAACCGGAAAACAGAATCTTGATGAAGACGAATTTATAAACTGCATGGAATTAAGCAGGGAAGAAGTTCTTGAAGGAATGGGAACAGAACAGTTCCCTCATGCAATAATGGGAATGGCACTGGCTCTGTATATTAAACATAATGGTGGAAAGATATAAAAAAACGGTGGAAAACTCCACCGTTTTATCGCTCGATAAATCTCGCTCTGAGGCGTTCTTTCGATGAACCTAAAACGACCCTTTCAGCTCGTTTTTTAACGGTTCTTCGATTGTAGCCTTATTCTCCGTAAGTTGAATAACTCTTCTTTGGATCGTAAGTGCCTTTGCGGTATTCGCCGGTAAGGCTTGGAATCTTCATCTTCATACCAGGATGGATAAGGTTTGGATCCTCAGGCTTTGGCATACTCTGCTTGTTAGCCTGATAAAGGTTTTCCCAAAGAAGAGGGTTGTTATAAACATAAGGACGACCAGAAATATTCCAGTAACAGTCTCTTGTTTCAGCCCAAGGCTTTACGATATAGAATTCAGGAAGTGGAGTTACCTCACGGATTCCATCGAGAGCTGCAAGAGAAGCCTTTGCATAAGCATTTGCCTTTTCAAAGTCTTCACCTTCGAAAGAAGTTTCTGCTTTTTCAAGGTTATCTTTTGCAGAAGTATAAGCCATAGGGAAGGTGTTTGGGGCATCAATCTTTTCTGCCCATGCAATCTGATTCTTTGCAAGCTTAATGTTATTCTCTGCTTCTCCACGAGCCATCATCATTCTGATATAAGCTTCTGAAAGAGCAGCATTTTCTTCTGCCTTTTTTGAATACTCAATTGCATCGTTGTATTCACCAGCATCAAGAGCAAGCTCTGCTTTCTTTGTATATTCGTCTGCCAGTTTCTGGAAGGTGTTGTTCTTATAACTTACTGCAAAAAGAGAAGCAGCAAGTAAAGCAGCTGCTAAAATTGAAATTATCTTTTTCATAATTACTCAGCCTCCCCTTCTTCTAACTCTTCAATACTTTCTGGAAGGTCAGCTTCTGCTTCTTCCGGATTTTCATACTCATCAGCTTCGAGGAGAACGGCATCTTCATCTTCAATACCTTCAACCTGTTCTGTAATAGGAGCCTTTACATCTGCCTCTTCAGCAAACTTCTCGCTTTCTGCAACTCTCTTCTTTGCCTCTTCAATTGCGGCCTGAGCAGCAGCGCGTTTTTCTGAAACATCCTGATAAAGATATGTAAACTTTGTATTTGCTTCCTTATATTTTTCTGCAGCCTTTTTTGCATTCTGCATTGAATAGAGGGAATCTCCAGACTGCATAAGATCTGCTGCTTCGTTGTACTCTGTTTTGCGTGCAACACCAGCCTTTACACTGTCGGCCTTTTTCTTAGCTTCCATTGCAGCTTCGCGTTCTTCTTTAGCAATCTTTTTGTAAGCTACGTTGATAACTGTATTAAACTCTTTAAGAGCATTTTCTGCATTTACAAAAACAGACTTGTCAAAATCATCCGGATTCTTATCAAATGCAGCATCTACCTTTGAAAGGTTGTCTACACCTCTGTCGTAGTTGTTCTGTGCATAAGATGCATATCCGTTATTATCAATTTCCTTCTTTGCATCAATTGCAGAACTGTAATTTGCAAGAAGATTGTATCTGTCGATAATTGATTTTGCAGCGGCTTCAGGATCATCGCTGTCTTTAAGACCAGAAAGCAGATAATCAAGTTTGTTCATCTGATCCGGACAATTTCTATCGGCACCAGCCTCAATAGCAGCCTTGCGGGCTTCATTAATCTGTTCCATCAGCTTAGCAAGTTTTTCAGCTTCTGAAAGACTCTCATCAACAACCTGATTTGATAAATCTTCTACGGCTTCCTGTACATCGGGAGCATCAGGCTTCTGTTCTTCAGCAGCAGGTTTTGATCCGCAGGAGATAAAGAACAAAAGTGTGATAATAGAAAGAAGGGTAATACTAACTTTCTTCATATTTACCTCACATTTAAAATTATTAACTATAATTTTACTATATTATTTCTAATCTTACAACGATAATTTAAAAAAGGCTTATTAAGGAGGCGTGTGATGGACGACTTCTCATTTAAAATCGAGAAATCACTTGGAACTGTTGCCGAAGGTAAGGGTGGCTGGAATCTGGAATTGAATCTTGTTTCCTGGGGCGGAAGACCTGCAAAGTATGATTTACGAAGCTGGTCACCTGATCATCAGAAAATGGGAAAGGGTTCTACCTTTACAAAGGAAGAACTTGTAGCCCTTAAGAATCTTCTCAGCACTCTTGAGATAGAGTAGAAAGCTGAGCTCCGTTTTTAATTACTATCTCATAAAGCATTTTCTGTAAAAGCACATCTTCCATTTGTGTGCCTCCAGAACGTATCTCCATATCCGTTGAAGCAAGAACCGCCAATATTGCGGCAGACTGTCCCATTGTCCACACCTTAGCTGCACTTCTGTACTGCTTCTGAAGCATCTGCTGAGGAATAGCCTGCTCTCCCCTTTTATGCCAGTCCTGCAATTTTCTAAAACATGAAGCAAGTCCCGCAATAATCATTACAGAAGAATTTTCTTTTGAAAGTCTGATTTTCTGCAGAATCTGAAGTCCCTTTTCCAGACGCACCGGAGCCGGGTCTGCAGAGTTTGCAAGCTCGCGGAAAAGGCTGAATGCGTTTTCCTCCCTGTTATGAGTAAGAACGGCTTCTACATCAACTTCTGTAATTTCGTGGTCTTTAGGAAAAAGAACAAAGAAGCGGGAACACTCTGCAGCAAGAGACTGAGTATTATTTTCTATCAGCTCAAGAACCAGCTTTGCTGCGCCCTGCTCTATACGGTAACCGTTTTTGCTGAAGTAACTTGTTACCCATGGAAGCTTTTCGTTTTCAAACATCTCCCAGAACTTTTTGCGGTTTGCAGAAGGAACAAGTTTTTCCAGTTTTGAATCTACAGAAATTTCATCTGAAATAAGAATGAGGACAGCAGAAGGATCCGGGTTTGAAAGCCAGTCCGCAATCATCTGAATCTCATCCTTCTTTTTTATAAGCTCAGCATTGCGGCATACAACGCAGACACCGTCCGAGAACAAAGTTCCGCTCTGGAGAATTGTCATAACCTCACTGAGGGGAGTTTCGAGAAGATAAAAAGAATGTTCGTCAATTACACCAAACTGCTTTTTGTGAGCTGCTTTTACAGCCTCAACTGCATCGTTTCGTTTACCAAACTCTGGACCGGTGTAAAGAAAAATCGGACTTGCTGCCATCTGCCTTATGCCTTATGTTTCGCTTGCTGCTGAAAACGTTAGTATGTTCTAACGATGTTAGAAAGGATTCCTACAATGCGAACGTCTGTACAGTAAATTGCCTGGAAATCAGGATTCTCCGGCTGAAGGCGTATTCTTCCAGATTCCTTGTAGTAACGCTTAAGAGTAATTGCATCATCAATTACTGCAACAATTATCTGTCCGTCGATTGCAGTAGAAGACTGTTCAACAACTGCAAGGTCGCCATCAAGAATACCGGCATTAACCATACTCTGACCGCGAACACGGAGAGCAAAATAACTTTTGCCAGGACGAACAAAAGGCTCTGTAAGATTAACATAGCCGTCAAGATTTTCTTCACTCAAAAGAGGCTTGCCTGCTGCAACAGTGCCCAGAAGAGGAACCTTACTGATATATGTCTGAGGCTCCTTGTCGCGCATGTCTGAAAGAACACGGATTGATCTTGCTTTTTTCTGGCTCTGAGAAAGGAAGCCTTTTTTCTGCAAGGCAAGAATATGATCCTGAACAGCACGGAGGGAAATTCCAAAGTGCTCGCTGATATCGCGGACAGTCGGCGGATAAGAGTTTTCTTCAGTGTAGGTAGAAATGTAAGTTAATACTTCTTTCTGGCGGTCTGTAATTCCTCGCATGGGGACCTCCTACTCTTCTTCAAATTTACTGTTGAAAAGCTCTTCAATCACAGAAGCAGCTTCAGACTCATCCGGGCCAACAACCTGCATAGTAAGCTGAGTGTTGTAACCAGCTCCCATTGCAATTACGCCCATAATTGATTTAGCGTTTACTGTTGCGCCATCTCTGGTGAGGGTAATCTCACTTTCGAACTTGTTAGATGTCTGAGCGATAATTGCTGCAGGTCTTGCGTGAATTCCTGCTCGGTTCTGAACTGTTAAAATCTTCTCAATCATATTATTTTCCTTCGCAGCCTCTCTGCCGCTTTTTTATTTTAGTAAGAATCGTCGTTGCCGTTATAAACGGTCTGCGCTTCTCCTGTCTCAATCCATTTAAGAACGTTCTGGTTGAAGTCCTTTGCAGAGTTATATCCCATATTCTTAAGACGCTCGTTCATAGCGGCAGCCTCAATAATAATAGGAAGGTTTCGACCCGGACGAACCGGAATCTCGATAACCGGAACCTTAACTCCAAGCAGTTCCTTATACTTTGACTCTGTTCCAAGACGGTCGTAGGCCTTGGCAGAGTTCCAGTCTTCAAGCTGAACAATAAGCTGAACTTCCTTCTGATCGCGGATGGCACCAACACCATAAAGCTGGGAAATATTGATGATACCCAGACCTCGGATTTCCATATGGTGGCTGATAACAGTATTTGCACCACGGCCCAGAATGATGTTACCGTTTACACAGCGGATTTCAATAATATCATCTGCAACAAGACGGTGACCGCGTTCTACAAGTTCAAGAGCGGTTTCACTTTTACCAACACCAGAATGGCCGGCAAGCAGAATACCAATACCGTAAACTTCAACAAGAACTCCATGAAGGGTCTGATGAGGCGCAAACTGATTTGCAAAAACACGGATTATACGGTTAGAAAATTCTGTAGAAGTAAGACTTGTTTGAAGGAGCGGACAGTAGCTTTCTTCTGCAATACTGCGAAAATCTTCTGTAGGCTCAAGATTATAAGTAAAAATACAGCAGGGCATCTGCGAGCGGAAAAAATTACGGATAGAATCTGTATTCTTTTCCTTATGAAGTTTTTGAAGATAAGCTGTTTCACCGCGACCAAAAATCTGAACACGATTACTTGCAAAGGATTCATAAAAGCCCGAAAGAGCAAGTCCCGGGCGGTTAAGCTCAGGTACCGTTATAGCGCGAGGCAATCCACGACGTCCTGCAATACATTTTAGATCCAGAGCATCATGTCCTGAAAGTTCGAGGTCAAGCAAATCCAACACAGTGAATTTCTTATCTGCCATATAGTTTACTATACACAGTTTAAGATATTTTAGCAATAGAGAATTGTTTTTTTGCAAATCTAAATTTGTTTTTTCACAAAAGACGTGTTACTATAAAGGTGATGGAAAGATGCAACAAAATGTGCACCCGACATCTGCTCGCGTATGCGAACACTACATCATAAACAGTCGGAGTAAAGCAAATTTACTCTAAAGGAGACTACTATGACACCTTCAATTAGCGCAGTAGGATTTTCACTTGAACCAAAACAGTCAGAAATGGTTGAATCAAAGCTTAAGAGAATTGCTTATGCAGAAGACCTGATTGTCGATTTGCTTATTAAAATCAAGCAGGACAAGGCTTATATTTTTGATACAACTGTAAACTTTAAGTGGGGCACACAGGCTCACGTTACAGGAGAAGATTTTGATTTTGGAGCAGCCCTCAACAAGATGATGGACGTACTCGACAACAAGATCAAAAAGGAAAAGGATAAAGTTCAGAAGAAGTAATAGATGTTGAAACGTCATCCTGAACTAGTTTCAGGATCTTCATGACAAAAGGCCGGGTGAAAGTCCGGCTTTTTTTATCTCTTATAAGAATTCTTGAGTCCCAGCTGTGCACGGTATTTTGCAACGGTGCGGCGGGCTATTCTGGCACCCTTTTGATTAAGGAGCTCGCAAAGCTTCTGATCTGAAAGATTCTCATTTCCTGGTTCTGCCAGGATTTTTTTTATTCTTTCCTTAATTCTTTCAGAAGAGATTTTCTTACTGCCGTCCCGGTTTGCAACTCCGGAAGTAAAGAAATAGCTGGCTGGGAAAAGCCCCCATTCCGTCTGAATATATTTACTGCTGTTTTTTGCCGAAGTGCGGGAAACAGTAGATTCATGAATCCCAAGTTCTAAAGCAATCTGGCGGCGGGTAAGAACACCAAGATGGCCCGGACCTTTCAGGAAAAAGTTTTTCTGAGCATGAACAATAGCACAGCCCTGTAACACAATTGTAGACTCGCGAAACTGAAGCGAATTAATAAGAGCCTGAGCCTTTGCAACATTTTCCTTATCCATTTTGAATTCCGGAGAAATGCGGATTTCCGGCAGGGACCCCGAAGCATATTTAATCTGAAAATGAGAATCTGCATTAAGGGCAACAAGGCCGCGAGAATAATCATCTTCTACAGCGCCCTCTTCTCTTGTAACGGTAAGAACAACATCCGGGCTTGTAGAATTAATTCCGCCTTCTGAATTATAGCCCTGGGCCGGATGAGGATTTAAAGAAAGAATAAAGCTTAATGCCGCTGCGACAGACTCTTCTGTAAGTTCCAGAGTATCCAGAATGGTTTTGGAAGCAAAAGCTTTTTTATTCCAGGCCTCACGAAAGTCTATGAGTTTGCGGCAGATTTTTGAGGGCTCGGGCGGCGTAAGAAAATCAAGATGCCCGTCCAGAATAAAAATGGCAAGAGGGTCCGGTTCTTCTGAAAGTTTTGCCTGAACCAGAAGACTTTCCTCAGGAGTACGGCAGCATGTTCCAACCGGGTCCAGAGCCTGCACAATATTAAGGCAGCGGTCCAGCATGTCTTTTTCGGCTGCTGGATTTTTATGAGGCAAAAAAGTTTCAGGCGAAAGCATGGAACCGTAGAAGCCGTTTTTATCAAGATTATAAATCAGTTTTGTACACAGCTCCAGTTCCGCATCAGAAATCTTCATTGCATTAAGCTGATGTAAAAGATGAGCCTGAAGGGTTTCTCCATAATCTTCCTGATTTTCCAGAAGGCGTTGCAACGTGTCTGAATCAGCTGAAGTCTGGCGCGAAGAAAAATTTTCTTCCTTTCTGTTTTCCGCAGCCACATCACGAACAATTTCCAGAGCAGGATTTTCACTGACAGCCCGATAAATCTCCTCGCGCAAAGCCTCATTGCCCATTGCAAGATAATTCAAGGCTGTTATCTGAATCTGAGAAAGTTTTTGAAGCTGTCTTTGTGTCTGGCTTAATTCAAAAGCAGAAGAATGAGGATCCTTCATCGATTTTATTATAGCATAAATCCAAGTCAAACTGTATACTTGCATTTATGAAAAAGATTGAAGATTTTGGAATCCGCGTGCCGGAAATCCTTTTGCCAAAAAATATTGATGTAAAGAGCTGGTCTGTAATTGCCTGCGACCAGTACACTCAGGATCTTGATTACTGGAAAAAAGCGGAAGCAGCGGCCAGTGGAAAGCCTTCTACCCTCAACCTGATTTTGCCGGAAGTTTATCTGAACTCTCCAGACAAGGCAGAACGCATTGGAAAAATCCGCGAGACAATGAAGTCTTATCTTGAAGAGGGAGTTTTTGATTCACCCCGCAAAAGCATGATTTATATAGAAAGAAAAACAGCTTTTGGCCGTATGCGCCGGGGCCTTGTTACTCAGATAGACCTTGAAACTTACGAATGGAAGCCTTTCAGTAAGGCAAATATCCGCGCCACAGAAGCAACAATTGTAGAGCGCATTCCTCCACGCATGGAGATTCGCCGTGGTGCTGCTCTTGAACTTCCTCACATTATGCTCTTAGTTGATGATAAAGATGATTTACTGATTGGCGGAGCTGGCAAGCTTGTTAAGGGAAAGACTCCGGTGTATGACGGAGAACTTATGTGCAAGGGCGGTTCAATTACAGGCTGGGCAGTAGAAAGTGATGATGAGATTTCTGCTGTTACAGATGCAGTTTCAAAAATCGCAGATGCCAACCGCGCCCCAGACGGCTCTACCTTCCTCTTTGCTGTAGGAGACGGAAACCATTCTCTTGCAACTGCAAAGGCTGTATGGGATGAACATAAAGAAAAACTGCTTGCTCAGGGTGCAGATGAAGCTGCTTTGAAAGAATGCCCTGTTCGCTATGCCCTTGTAGAGATTGTAAATATTTACGACACAGGCCTTACATTTGAACCAATTCACAGAGTTATTTTTGATTGCGATGTAAAGAGTTTGATTTTATATCTGGCTGATAAGCTTGAAGGCTCTATAAGCGAAATCAGCAGTGCCGCAGAACTTGATGCTGCAGTTAAGGCTTCTGCCGCAAGTTTTGGCTTTGCCTATAAATTAGACGGCGAACAGAAATACGTTCTTTTGAAAACAGGAATTAAAGAACTCGCTGTTGCAAGACTTCAGCCGGAAATCGATTCTTTCCTTAAGAGTTCTACAAAGATTGATGGAAAGGCTCCAGAGATTGACTACATCCACGGAAATGAAGAAGTCCTTAAACTTGGTGAACGTGATAACGCTGTAGGAATTCTTCTGCCGCCAATTGCAAAAGACAGCTTCTTTGAAACCATCAACGGCCGCGGACCTCTCCCACGTAAAAGCTTCAGCATGGGCGAAGCAGATGAAAAGCGTTTCTACCTGGAATGCAGAAAGCTTTTCTAGAAGCTTGTCGAACTAAAACGATAACGTCATGTCATCCTCGGGCTTGCCCCGAGGATCTTTTTTTACAGGCATTTTTTTAATAATTCCTTATCATCAATACACAAATCGATCATTCTACTTAAAATTGCGGTATACCCCTTCCCCAGTTTTTTTGCTTTTTCAAGAGTAGAAGTATTTACGCGTAAAGCAATGACTTTCTTTTTTCTTTCTTCCCTTTGCTGTTTTGCAATTTTAGCAAATTCTGAAAGCTGTTCATCAGTAAGTTTTGGAGAATCCTCATCATAAACAACAGGCTTTTTGGATGCTTCTTTTATTTCTTTAATTTGAGCTTTTGTAGGTTTTGCATCTGGTTCAAGAGTATATTTAGTTATTGACATAATAAATCTCCTTCTCTCTTTTTTCTGCTAATCGAGCGGAAATAATTCTGATTTTATCTTCCCGTTCTGTATAAACTACATAAAGGATTTTTCGAACCTTTCCAATCGTAATATATCTGTCTTCATTTATTTTACTATGTAGAGCATCATATATTTCAATACGATTTACATCATTGAATACGAAGGCAGCCGTTTCAAAAGAAATTCCATGATTTCTTTTATTCTTTTCATTTTTTATTTCATCCCATTCAAATTCCATAATATAATACTCCGTGTAATACATTTTGTAAACAAAGAATTTGTTGCATATATTTTCCTCCTATATATAAATAGAAGTACTTGTAATGTTTTAGGAAGTATTTTCGAAAAAAAGATTTTAAAGTTTTGTTATTGCAGGAATGAAAGAATAATAAATTTATAAAACAATAAAAAAAGCCGGCCCCTGCAACGCAGAGACCAGCAAAGGGAATAGGAGAGATTTTTCTATATATTATTCTGCAGCAGCAGGATTAAGTGTCACTTTACTGATATAAAGTTTTCCACCTGCGGCTGGTGCATCTGACCAATTTGCAAGATGAATGCAAACAACTGAACCTAAATCAATGTCTGAATACTCAGAAAGAGAAATTGTTATTGTTCTCCAACCATCTGCATCAGGTTCAGATACGTTTACATTTTTCTCAATTTCTGTAGCAGCTTTGATTTTGAGAATAGCAGAAGTAAATGCTTTTCCTTCTCCAAATTCATCCTTTACAGTTATTGAGATACTGTCGTATCCAATGAGACTGATTTTTTCTCCAGCAGGTCCCTGCCATGCAGCACTAATACCCCAGCCACCAATTCCTTCTTCAGGAACTGTACAAACTATTGCATCTATGCCATTAACCTGTTCTGCAGTTGGAGATGTATTTGTTCCACCCCAGTCAACTGTATTTACAAATGGTAAAACATTATCAAGCTTAAAACCTTCTGAAGTTGGATCTAACAATTCTTTTGCTGTTGTTGCTTTTACCACAATCACAACATTTGCAGCTGCACTAAATACTTTTCCATCAACAGTATAAGTTGCTGTAATAGTAACATCACCAGCAGTAGTACCTGCTGTAAACACTCCAGCATCAATAGAACATCCTTCAGCGGCTGTTCCAGTAATCTCGAAACTTGCAGAAGATGTAACATCAACGAAGTTTGAATCTTTTACAATGAAATTTGAAGTACTACCTGCTTCAATATTTGCACTGGCTGGTGTTATAGAAATTGAAGAAACAGGCTTGTTTGCAGGATCTTGTGCTGCAGCAAAATAAACTTCATTCAACTTTAATGAACCTGAACCTCCAATAATAATTGCAAATTCATTTGCTGTTTCAGGAGCTGACTCAAACAATGACATTGGAGCATAGTAAGTTCTTACTTTTCCAGTTTCAACATAATTGTTTGAAATATCCTTCTGAACATCAGGAACTTTAATATTTACACCGCAGTTACCAGCACCATCGTCTGTATTATTGATTACATAGTTTGTTGTATCAATTGTGAAAACAATGTATTCATAATTTGAAAGAGATCCTGCTTCAAGACCTGTAAATGGAGCACAAATGCCTCCTACTCCAGTCCACATAGAATCTGAAGCCGAAATTGTCCAGGTTCCATCTGCATTTGGAGCTGCTGTTGAACCAGCTCCCCAGTCTGCAATAGTTTTATTTGAAGCAACAGCCGGCGAACTTACAAGATAATTTTTGTAATAATCAGTTATAGCAGGTGCTGTATAGTTATGAGTTTCGCTTCCACTATTTTCACCATTATTCTCGTTATTCTGATTGCTGTTTTCATTCTGCTCATTGTTGTTGTTCTGGTTGTTGTTGTTTTCATTCTGGCCATTCTCATTGTTGTTGTTATTATTGTTGTTTTCCTGGCCAGTTTCATTGTTGTTTTCGTTGTTGTCGATTGGATTGTTAATTTCTGGGGCTGCTCCTGCCGGTGATGAACAGCCTGCAAAAATCAGAGAGGCTGCCAAAACAGCTGCTCCTAAAAACTTAATTTTTTTCATGTTTTGCTCCTTATTTTTTTTATTTTTTTATTGCGCGTATTTGAGGGATAAACTCTTGCCCGAAGCGTCAAAATATGTAACATCCTTAAAGGCAACCCATGCACCATTAGTAGAGCCGTCACTACCAAAGGCGAAGATTGACCATGCCTTAGCTACGCCAGGACTGGTAACTGTTATTGTCTGCCAATCTGTTGTTACATTAATATTTTGCTTAACAAAGGAATCTGTCTGATTCTGGTTTGAATAACCAGCCCAGATTGTCATTCCCTTACTTGCCTTTACCTTAAAAGTAACCTTTGCAACTGAAGACATATCGTAATAGATACTGTTTGCAGGTGTTGGACCACTATTCTGTACGATAGCACCACCAAACCATTGTGAACCAATAACAGTAGCTTTCATTCCGTATTCTGAATCGAACTCTGCATCAAAGCCCTGCCATACCTGCAAATCAACTGAATTATGTTCAGTACTTGCAAAGAGAGCTCCCCATGATGTTCCAATAGTATCTGAGCTTCCGCTTCCAGAACCACTGCCACTACCAACAGTTCCACTACCAACTGAACCTGGAGTTTCATTGTTTCTTGCAATGAGCTCTGCTTCGGTTAGTAAGTTACAACTAACGAACGACAACATCAAAGAAATCATTCCGAGAGCTGCAATGAGCTTAAGAACTTTTTTCATATAAGCCTCCTGATTTTCTTTCACTTTTTATTCTCTCTCGAATTCTGAAAATTAAAAGACCTGTAATTTTCAGAAAGGTGTTATTTTTTCTGTTTTGATTTACTGGTAAACGCGAACGTAATCTACAAGAAATTCTGCCTGTCCGTTTAAATCTCCAACGTAAGCATCACCACCAAGCTTTCCGCCAATAGCAAGATTCAGGATGATATAGAAGTTCTGATCATAGGGCCAGTTCACTACTCCGCTGCCATCATTATCATAACTGCCAACAGCTACATCATCATAATAAGCAGTGATTCTTTGACCATTCCACAAAACTCCAACTGTATGCCATTCTGAAGAAAGATTTGCATCAAACTTCTTTCTTCCAATACTTGCAGGAGTTGCTGAATTATGACCATCCGCATGCAGGCTGCTGAATATTGTATGATTACCAGCAGTTGCTGGTGCATTTTCCATAATGTCAATTTCACCACAAGCAGGCCAATCTGCTCTTCCCTGTGGCATCATCCAGAATGCAGGCCATGCTCCAGGACGATCTGTAATCTTCATGCGGGCTTCAATGTAACCATACTTCCAGCTCTGCTTAGAATTAAGGCGGGCACTCTTCCACCCAGAACCATTGTTATAGGCTTTTATTTTCAAGTGACCATCTTCAACAATTGCGGTGTCTGGACTTGTAGTATTATCCGTGTAATACTGTAGTTCATTATTACCCCAACCATTATTACCTTTACCTGTCTGGTACTTCCACTTAGATGTATCTGGAACACCCTCATACTCAAATTCGTCCTGCCATACACAAGTGAGATCATCCTTCGTGAGCTTTTCTACTGTTTCCTTTGGAGGAAGGAAGATACAAGACACACTCATTATTGCTGCTACTCCTGAAAGCAGCAGCAATCTTAAACTAAAAGAAAGCTGCTTTTTCATAAACTTAAATTCCTATATTCAAATAAGTTGTGATTTCAAAATAAGTTGAACCGTTTACAGGAGCACCCTTTGGCAAAGCACCGTATGGATCCTGACTGTACTGTCCGAACTTACGACCATTAACCTTTATACCGATTCTGTTTGTTGCATCCTGGAATGAAGGCTGATTTCCAAAACCGTAGGCAATATCAAAGCTGAACTGTAATGGGAAAACCATATTGAAGTTTCGCCACCAGCTTTCTGGGCCCCAGGCATTGAAAGACCAGTTAGTTGAAGCTATCCAGTGATTGTAACGGGCAGCAAGACCAACATTTGCGAAGTAAATCAATTCCGGATTACCAGCTGCTTCATAAGCACCTGTGAGGGCACCAAGACAACCACCGTCTGCTGTTGCGATAATGCGGAGTCCTGGAAGTGGATTTGTAACAATTCTTGCTCCAACCTGCCAGAGATTCCACTGAGCCGGGAGAGCTCCACCATCGTACCATTCCATATCACTGTATTTAGTTCCAGACTTACTGCTTGTTACAGTTGTCCAGTTGTTACTCTTATATGGGAGGTTATCTGTTTTTCCTGCATAGAGGGTGTACATTCCGCTAATAGAGAAGGCAAACTTCGCACCTTCAATATCATCGCTATTCCACTCGTGGAACCAGGTTGCTCCTTCAGGGTCATAAGTAAGAACTGCTTCAATTTCGATTGCCTGACGGTTTCCTACACCTACGATAAATGGTGAGCCGGAAAGAAGACTGCGTCCCTTAGGCTGCTGTAACGGAGTGCGGGCACGAATAACTGGCTTGAATACGAAATCACCATAAGAAGCATCAACTCCAATCTGAGCTTCGATTCTGTTTCCAGCTCCAGAGTCTGCAGTAAAGAAGCTGCCACGAACCTCTGCAGGATTTGTTTCTGCAACAAGACCTCGATAGATTCCATTTGCATAAATGTAAGTGTGTGGCACAAAACTTGTTCCAAGCTGTACGTATCCGCCAAGAGTATCAAGGAAAGTAATTACATCTGCCTTACCATCCTGATTTGTATACTTTGCACCAAGCTTCTCACTTCCAGCATGAAGGGCAGCAAGTTTTAATGTTACATAAGGATCAATAACGGCTTCACCATAAAGAGAAATCTTTCTTCCGGCACCGTACGCATTATAAGGATCAAGTTTTGCATTTGTTTTTGCACCAAACTCTTCTGCATAAACTGCACCGATTGTGAAATCTGGAACAAGCAGAGATTCTGTAGGGAACCAGCGGTAGTAGTTCATCTGAATCTGTGGCTTTGCTCCACCCCAGATTTCCGGACCACCAATAATAGAAAGTCCCTGAAGAATATTCTTTCCTGTAAGTTCAAGTGCAATTGGAGCCTTTGAACCGTAGGTATCATAACCAATGATGTCGAAGGCTTCTTTAGAGATGCTGAAAATATCTCCAGTATTTTCAAAGCTTGCATGACCTGTATGGTAATATCCGTTTATATCAAGATAAGTTCCTGAATAGTTCAAAGAAGCAGCATACAAATCAATATACTTAAGTTCACTTGCAGGCTGTTTGTCAGAAGAATCCGGACCTTTTTTATAATACGAAGCATACTCATCACCAAGTGCTGTTCTTGGTGCATCATTCCAGGCTTTGATAACTACTGAGCCGGAAAGATTTTCAAGCGGTGTAACTGTAAGACCGAGAGTAGTTTCTGCACTTACTGTTGTTTTATGATTTTCATCTTTTGAGTTGAGGTAAGCAAAAGAATCTTTTACATCAGTATTATCTTTAATGGCACCCCAGAGTCTGTTGAGATAAACCGGAGTATTAACCTGGATAGTTGCATCGAGAGTATCAATTTTTACAAGGTTATTCTGATTGATGATTTCTTTAATTGATTTTTCATTTCCTCTTGAAAGGTACATTGCAGTATTGAGAGAAGCAAATGCTTTTTCAATATCAGCTTCTGTAGACTTATAGAGAGAAAGCTTCCAGATATCCTGAAGGAGATAATAAGCGGCACGAGGGATTCTCTTATTGATTCCACGGTCTGTAAGTTTGCTCTGTGCACAAATACCAAACCATTCCTCGTCCATGTTGTTTAATCCATCACGATAGTCCAGTTCATAACCAGAGTTAGACCAGGTACCTGTATCGTTGTGGATATCAAGTTCTTTATTCTGATAATGCTTCCACCATTCATCAACCCATTCGAAAACGAATCCACCGATTACATTCTGCGAACGGCCTTTACCATAACCCTGCTGGTAGATTTCTTTCCACTGGCTCATAAGGTAAGTCATCTGAGCATACTGATCTTCCTGATGTGTAAGTTCGTTGTAAGCATCTGCACCAGATTCAGTAAACATAAGAGGCTTTCCAAGAACTTCTGCAACATTCTCGTAGAAGGAGTCATAGAAGCGGTAACCACGGTAAGCATTTACACCAAGAATATCCAGAGAAGGACAAAGTATTTTGATGAGGTCAAGATACTGTGTATCACCGTTTACAATACCAACCGGCTTTGAAGGATCAATTTCTTTACAAGCTGCCATTGCCTCTTCGAGAAGGCTGTAGAGGTAACCTGCTTTTACAACATCCTGTTCTCCAACCGGAAGGTTTTCAATATCTGATCCTTTCCATACAAGTCCGTAGTTACTTTCGTTACCGAACATGTACATGAGAACACCGTTTACACCCTTGTATTTTTCTGCAGTTTCTACTGCCATATTTACAAGTGCTTCGCGTGTGTAATAATCAGAATAATCTGTATTTGCATACCAGGTGCCATTAACTGTTACACCATAGCGGCCAAGAAGATTATTTACGATTGTGTAGATGCCGTACTTTGTGTAGATATATTCAATCCAGCGTGGAGGAATATCACTGAAGCAGCGAATTGCATTTACACCCATTGCCTGAAGAAGAGGCATATCTGTATCAATCATGCGTTCAATAAACTCATCACTCTTTGACCAGAGATCATAGGTATGAGTTTCACCGATTGGTGTATAAGACCATACGATTCCTTTTACTTCAATTTCCTTTTTACCATCCATAAGGCGCCAGCCTTTTTCATCCTGCTTTACAGAAATCTGCTGAGCAAAAAGTGAAAGGCTGAGGGAAATCAGAATACCCGCAAACAGGGCGAGACGTTTTTTATTCATTATTCTGCCTCCTCTAATGCAACTACGATTCCGTCTCCCCATGCGCTTGCATCAAGATATGTATTGTCTTTGCGGCTGTTCCAGTGAACAAGGCGTGAACGTTCTTTTCCTTCATCACCGTCGTTAATCTGGAAGTCTCCGCGAACCTTCTGCTTTGGCTTAAGCTTTTTAATGCTCATCAGTGAAAATGGAATTGCTGCTTCGATTTTGTAACCGTGCTCTTCGTAAACAATTGCAGCCTTAACGCTACCGCTGATTGAAACATCGTTTACACTTGCATCGTAAGCAAACTTGTCTGTCTTGCTCTGTGGAACAATTCTTACACGATGGTCTGTAGGCTTATAGAAAGTGTGATATGCAGTGTCTGTTCCAAAGAAAAATTCGATAGAGTCATCACGCCAGCCCTGAGGAGCTGGGAAAGAGTTTTCCTGTGGCTCATTGTCGATAATGTCTGCAAAAAGATAGATGTAAGAATCATCTGCCCATACCTTGAAAGTTCCGTCTGTATCTTCAGGATTGAAGGTACCACCGTAAACCATACGGCGAGCCTGAATTCCTTCAAGGTTTTCCCATTCTTTGAAGTTGCCATCAATTACCGGTGATTTTGAACTTGAGTAATAAACCTTAAAGAACTTCTCCTGTTCTCCAGCGTCTACGGTTGTTTCCTTTGGAGGAACATAAGGCGCCGCAACAGTTTTCTTAGGCTTTGCATAAAGTGAAGTTGCAGCAGCTACAAAAGCTATTGCAAGAGTGACTAGTTTATTTTTTTTCATACCATACTCCTGGCCATGCCAATTTACAGCAGTGGCATTTTTTTTATTTTTCATGGGGAAGTATAGTCTTGAAAGTTTGTGATAGAAAGTCAGAAAATTTTCAAAAAAGTAGTATTTTTTTCGGTTGAACAGAAAAAATTAGAGTATAGAGGAATGTGGAAAAAGTGGGCATTAAGGGAGAAAACCGTGACTTGAGCACCTACTAACTATCGTTAGTTAGTAATATTTAGTGCCAAACACACAAAAAGTTAGGTAATTTCCACTATAAATGGAGTCCATTCCGGATGATTTAGAAGCGCTGCCGCCTTTTCACAACGTTTCTTGCAGAGTGGAAAAATTTCGTTTTCGTTTTTCTGAACAAGAATGCAGCGGCGGCTTCCACCGTCTTTTTCGTTGAGTGCGCAGACTGCTTCGAAGGTTGTTCCGCTGCCGGCAAAGAAGTCCATGATGAGGGCATCTTTTGGCTGGCGGGTTATTTCTATCAGATGTTTGATAAGGCTAACAGGTTTAGGATTATCAAAAGTGTGAGACTGTCCAAGGAGTTGATCTAAATGGTTCTGGGCAGCCCGGGTTGTTTCTGCTGGTTCAATAATGTTACGAGGAATCACTTCTGATTCTTCTTCATTAAAGATTTTTATGCGGGGAACCTTATCGTAAGCAGGAGCCTGTCCCCAGAAAATGCGGTTATCTGCAATAAGTTCTTTCATGTGGGCCTGGTCTGTCTGCCACTGACGGGTCCAGGATTTGCCGCCCGGTGAAGTTATGGTATAGAAATTTTTGTGTTTTGGATTCGACCGTTTTTCTGTAAAAGAAATACTGCCCGAAAACCAGTTACCACGCGGATCGTTATCAGCATTGGTTCTTGCCCAGTCTGTACTCTGAACTTCGCGGAAGGCAGGCAAAAGTTTTTTGTTGCGGGCATAGCAGAGAGTATGCTGCTGAAGGGTTCGCGACCAGGTATCTTTTTTCCCCTTTCCATGCAGCCACATAAAATCATTCACAAAATTCTCTTCCCCAAAAATCTGGTCACAAAGAAGTTTGAGTGTATATAGTTCGCTCTGATCTATTGCAATGAAGATACAGCCGGTAGGCTTCAAAAGTGTTCTGGCAGCAAGGAGGCGGCGCTGCATAAAGCTGAGCCACTGACTGTGACGGTCTGTTTCGCCGTGAGTGTCGCGTACTTTAAAATTGTCGTTATAGGTAAAATCGTTACCTGTATTATATGGTGGATCAATATAGATGAGATCAACAGTACCGCAGAAGTCCGGACAACCTGCGATTCCCCCGCCGCCAAGCATTTTCAAAACAGGATAATTATCGCCTTTGATTAAAAGATGCCTGAAATTTTCCGGAATCGGCGGTTCGAATTTATGATTATTCAAAAAGTCAGGCGAGTCTGCGGCTTCAGGATAGTCTGTCCAGGTAAGTTGTAAAGGCATAGCCTAATTATATGATTTCTTAGATTAACGGGTCAAGGATAAAAGGAGGGGCGTTGCGGGGGCGGCGATTGAGCCCCCGCAGAGAGGGTAGCCCGCAACGAAGTGCGGGCGCAGGGGGAGACTTCCCCCTCCTAAAATTTAAATAGCAGCAAGGCCAAGCTTAATGTCTTCGATGATGTCTTCTACATTTTCGAGACCGCAGCTGAAGCGAACCATACCGCCGTCGATACCAGCTGCAACGAGCTGTTCGTCTGTGAGCTGGCGGTGAGTTGCAGAAGCCGGGTGAAGAACGCAGGTGCGGATGTCAGCTACGTGAACTTCGTCAATTGCAAGCTTGAGTGCATCCATAAAGCGAACAGCAGCTGAACGGCCACCCTTAATACTGATGGAAATTACACCACAGGTTCCGTTTGGAAGGTACTTCTGAGCGCGCTCGTAATACTTGTCGCCAGGGAGTCCCGGGTATGTAACCTTGGCAATCTTGTCGCTGCTCTTGAAGAACTCTGCAACCTTGCGGGCATTTTCGCAGTAACGCTGCATGCGGACAGGAAGAGTCTCAAGTCCCATGTTCAGGTAGAAAGCGCTCTGTGCTGCAGGATAACAACCGAAGTCGCGCATCAACTGAGTGCGGGCTTTTACGATATAAGCAGCCTTGCCGAAATCGCCTACATAGCGGAGGCCATGGTAACTTTCATCTGGCTCAACCATATCCGCAAACTTGCCGGTAGCCTTGTAAGCCTTTTCCCAGTCAAAGTTTCCTGAGTCAACAATACATCCGCCACCCTGAACAGCGTGACCATCCATATATTTTGTAGTTGAATGTACAACAATGTCTGCACCCCACTCAAATGGACGGCAGAGGATTGGAGTTGCAAATGTATTGTCTACGATAAGAGGAATGTTATTGTCGTGAGCAGCCTTAGCCCAAACTTCGAAATCAAAAACAGTAAGGGCCGGATTAGCAATAGTCTCACCAAAAATACATTTTGTGTTAGGCTTGATTGCCTTGCAGATTTCTTCGTAGCTTGCATCAACATCAACCCAGATACATTCAATACCAAGCTTTTTAAGAGTAAAACCAAAGAGGTTGATTGTTCCGCCATAAATTGATGACGAAGCAATAAAGCTGTCACCAGTACAGCAGAGGTTTAAGATAGAAAGAAGCGAAGCTGCCTGACCACTGCTTGTAAGCATACAACCAATACCACCTTCGAGGTCTGCAATCTTTTTTTCAACTGCATCGCAGGTTGGGTTAGCAAAACGAGAATACATAAACTCGGTTGGCTTATCAAAAAGAGCCGCAACGTGGTCGCAGCTGTCAAAGCGGTAAGTAGTACTCTGAACGATAGGGATAGTTCCAGGTCCGCCGTTTTCCGGCTTGTAACCTGAATGCAAACATTTTGATTCAATACGCATTTTTTTCTCCTAAAAATTTTCTGGATGCACAGCTTGCCTCTGTGCAATTTTTTTCATAATGATTTAACCACAAAAAGAATTATATAGACTAATATAGTTTTTCTATAACTGGTTATAACTTTTACTTATAACTCAATTTTACTCTTATTTCCAGCCTTCCCAGGTCTTCTGACACATGCCGACAGTAGCTTCTGTTTTCCCATTACGGCAGACAGGCTGCTTGAGAAGTGCTGCCTGATTTTCAAAAAGCTTAGCTTCTTTTTCGCTGTCGTCCAGGTAAGCGATGCTGGCGTAGTCCTTTGCCTTTTTATCAATCATAGCGTCCAGCGCTGCGTCGCGTCCGCCTTCCGTGCGGGCAAGAGCTGTCACTACAGAATCGAACTCGCCGGCAGACATCTCTTTTTCCTTGAGGTCCACAAACTGAAAAGGAATGCGGCGTTCCTTAAAAAATCTCTGCGCCGCCTTGCAGTCAAAACTTTTATTTGTACCAAAAATCTGAATCATAAAATCAGTATAGCAGAAAACGCAACTATAAGTAACATAAATGCAACTAACGCTTTGTTTTCGCAGAAGGAAGAGTATGTTATTATATAACTATGAATTTTTCCGAAAAACTACAAATACTCAGAAAGAACAAAGGGCTCACCCAGGAAGCCCTGGCCGACAAACTCAATGTTTCCCGCCAGGCCGTAGCAAAATGGGAAAGCGGGCAAGCCTATCCGGATATTACAAACCTGATTCAGATAAGCGACCTGATGAGTGTAACAGTTGATTACCTGGTACGTGACCAGCAGTGCATGATGGCAGTCAGCGCCGGGGACTCAGGCAGGCCTGACCTCGATGAACTCATCTCCTTCCGCCTTGAAGCAAACGTAAACACCTACGCCGCCTTTATGAACGAAACCGATTCTACCCGCCTGGATTCTCACGACTTCCGCTACACAAACGGAGACTACACTTACCACGACACCTACGTAGGCGGCGAACAGTTTGCCGGCCAGGAAGCTATCTGGAAAAAAGGAAAAGCTCAATACGCCATGAACTACCTTGGCCGTGTACTCGAAAAAGATTTCAGCGGCAACTTCTTAAAGGAAGCCCTCCGCTCCGCCGACCACAAAATGCCCTACCGCGGCCCCGAATATTACCAGAGCGGCGAGTATACCTACAAGTGCTCAGTAAACGGCAACTTCACCTGGTTCCAGGGCTACGAAGAAATCTACTTTCACGACAAAAAAGTCTACGAATGCTTTTTCCATGGAGGGCTGATGAAACCGTAAGTTTGAAAGTACCTTTTGAAAATGATACGGTTTGGTTGAATCGACAACAAATGTCCGTATTGTTTGACAGAGATGTTAAAACAATCGGTAAACATATTGGAAATGCGCTGGAAGAAGAATTAGATGATTCTGAAAATCCAACTGTCGCAAATTTTGCGACGGTTCAAAAAGAGGGCATAAGATCTGTTGAACGCAATCTTGAATACTATTCCCTCGATGTAATCATCTCAGTTGGTTATCGTGTAAAATCTAAACGCGGTGTAGAATTTCGTAAGTGGGCTAATACAGTCTTAAAATCCTATATACTTAAAGGCTATGCAGCAAACGACAGAAGGCTTGAAGAACTCAGACAAACTTTACAGGTATTACGTCGTAACGAAGTTGAGTTAGAGTCTAGCCAGATGAAAAAGAGCTGATGGTAAATCTTGTGATGCAGTTTTTGAAATCGTGATATAATACTTTCATGGGCAATACAAAAATTATCTCACATCCTATACCACCAGTTTGGGATTCCAAAAGTCAGATTCTCATACTAGGTACCATGCCCTCGCCAAAAAGCCGCGAAGCCGGATTTTTCTACATGCATCCGCATAACAGATTCTGGAGTGTAATGGCTGAGGTTTTCGATGAAACTTTCTTGAATCCGAACAACTCCCCCGACCTCACCGCCGCCATCGCCGAACGCCGAGACTTTCTTCTCCGTCATCACCTCGCTATGTGGGATGTCCTGGCCTCCTGCGAAATCACTGGCGCAGCAGATTCCTCAATCAAAAACGCCATCCCCAACGACTTCACAGAAATCTTAGAAAAGAGCAAAATCCGTCATGTCATCTGCACCGGAAAAACCGCCTTCAACCTCTGGCAAAAAAAATGCGCGACCCTCTACGAATCGCGCTATAACCTGACCGTCCACTGCCTGCCCAGCACCAGCCCCGCAAATGCCCAGTGGGGTAAAGAAAAACTAATCAAAGAATACAAAGTTATTTTGAAGCTGTTACAAGATTGAACCGGTCACAAATTGCGACCTTAGACAGTCATTATAACCTTTAAGGTCACAGATTGTGACCTTAAAAAATTGCTTCATTCATTTTTGAGGTCACAAATTGTGACCTCAAATCACTGTTTTCCATATCACTATCATACTTCAACAAAAGAAATAAAACATTAAAGTAATACTTTAATAATCCACACAAATATCTCTATTCCCCATAATTCAACTGCAACTTCGCAAAGAAATCTTCCAGCAAATATCTTGAATCAATATCTGTATAAATTCTGATTTTTGGATTCCCTTTACCAAAGCTTGAAGAGGTATCTTCGTTGATAAAAGGTGCTTCATGCTCAATGTAGTGACCGCAGTCTGGATTCAAGGCTACACCAATTGCCGGCGAGTCACCAAGTGACCAGCTTTCGCCTTTTGTCCAGCCGGCGGCCGGAGAATTGTTATAGGTAATCATATTTTCAAAAAGATGGCGGCCGATTTTTCCACATGGTAAAACTTTCTGCTGAAGTTCAGCGAGTCCCACTGTAATTGTTGCATAAACGTTAGAAGGAATGAGCCAGAGAGCCTTTGCATGGCTCAAAACGTAGTTTGCCGCAGCTACATCATTTCCAGAATTAAACTCTCGCCACGGAATATCAGCAAGACCATGAGTCCCAATCCAGACAATAGTCATACGTTCTAAAATCTCAGGACACTTTTTAATTGCAACAGCTAGGTTAGTTATAGCGCCCTGACACAAAACAAAAAGCGGAGTCTCATCGTAACGCATAGCTTCTGAAATCAAAAAATCAACTGCAGGAGAAACAGATTCTTCACTGCCCGATTTTTCAAAATATCCCGCCGCCATTGCTCCTGACTCTCCCATAAACACCGGAACATCTTTCATATCCATAGCATCAAGAATCGTGCATACTTCATCATAACTTTTCTGAACCGATTCCTCAGCAGCAAAGTGCTCTGCAAGAATACCCTTCACCATCAGTTTTGGACTCATCAAAGCCTGAGCTATTGCAAAAGGATCATCCGCCTCGCAGGCAGCATCGGTATCAATAATCACACGCAGCTTCTTATACTGCGGTACGTCGAATAACAATTTTGATTTCATATATCTATACTCCAGATTAATTTTATACCCACACTTTGAACTTAGCAAATACTGAAATGCTTTTATAGACTCCTCTTTGCATGTTATAATTTCCCTATGAAATCCATCATCACCAACACAATAAAAATCTCACTGGCCGCCGTCCTCGCAATTCTCTGCGCTCAGGCGCTTAAGCTGGACTTTGCGGTTTCTGCGGGAATCGTTGCAATTCTTTCGGTACAGCCTACAAAAAAGGAAACACTCCGCACAGCACTTGCTCGACTTCTTGCCTTCGCGGTCGCTCTTGTGATTTCTATCGCACTCTTCAATCTTTTGGGCTTTACCATTCCAGTCTTTTTTATTTACCTGGTGATTTTTATTCTCGTCTGCCAGTGGCGTAAATGGATTTCTGCCATGGCTATGGATTCTGTTTTGATTTCTCATTTTCTTTCATTCGGAAAAACTGGAACTGCTGAAATCAAAAATGAAGTTTTGCTTTTTGCACTTGGAGTTGGATTCGGCATTCTTGTGAATCTTATTCTTCACAAGAAAACTGACTACATAGAAGAACTGAAAAATCAGACTGACGAGCAGATAAAGCAGACTCTTCACAGAATGGCACTTCGAATCCAGAATCCAGACCTTGCTGATTATGACGGTTCATGCTTTGTCTCACTTAATCAAAGCATCTTCACCGCAAAAAAACAGGCAGAAGAAAATTACAATAATCAGTTTTCAAAAAAAGATACCTTCGACTCCCGCTATCTTGAGATGCGGGAAAAACAGACAAAGATTCTTTACGAAATGTTCAAGGCCGCCCGCAACCTTGGCACAGTGCCATCCACCGCCGGACTGCTTTCAGATTTTCTCGAAAAAGTTTCAAATGAATATCACAAGGATAACGATGTAAAGGCCTTGCTGGAAGAACTGACCCTCATCCACGACAAAATGAAAAGCCTTACTCTCCCGCAGACCCGCACCGAGTTCGAAGACCGGGCAAATCTTTTTATTCTCATGGAACGTCTTAAAGAATTCTTGCAGATAAAACACGATTTTATGATTGCACAAAATACCAAGTCGACACTTCAATAAAATTTTATTTTTTTACCCAACAAAAACTGCTCTTTCTCGACTATAATAGTGTAATCGATTACATAGTTTAAAAAGTGGAGCTTACGGTGGACAAGGTAATTACAGACGATTTGATGGAAAAGACTTTTCTTTTTTGCTGGAAGAAAATTTCAGACAAGGAAGAAGCGCAGGATCTTGCACAGGAAATCATTGTTGATGCCCTGCTGATTTTGCGAAGCGGAAAAAAGATTGAAAACTTCTACGGTCTTTTCTGGCAGATTGCGCATAACAAGGTTGTTGATTTTTACAGAAAAAAGCGTCCGGTAAAAATCAGTCTTGATGACATGGAAAACAGCCTTCTTGGTTTTGATAAATCTATTGGAGATTATATCAAACAGGAAGAACTGGAGCTGCTTTCAAAATCAATGACAAAGCTTGCCAATATTCACAGAGATATTCTGGTGCGCTTCTACATCAAAAATCAGAGTGTAAAAGAAATTGCCACCGCCCTTAAGCTCCCCACGGGTACAGTAACAAGCCGCTTATCTGATGCCCGAAAAAATCTTAAGGAGAATTTTGAAACTATGGAAAATCGAAAAGAAAAACCTGAAAAGAAAAAATTTATTATCGATTTTGAGCTTGAATTTTACATGAATGCAAACCAGGCCTGGATGGCAATTTCTACTTTGATAGACAGACAGATTTTATTTCTCTGTCGCGAAAAAAGTCAGACTGCCAGCCAGCTTGCGTCGAAGCTTGACCTTCCCCAGCTCTTTTTGGAAGACAGCATTACAAAACTTGTTCGGGCGAATGTTCTCTTTGAAGAAAAGAAAGGCCACTATCTTACAGACTTTACCATTTTTCCAAAGTCAGTACGTAGAAAGGCAGAAGAAATTGACCGCCAGATTTGTCGGGATTTGAAAATCGCCGAACGCTATTTTGAAATTCTTAATGGCATGAAGGCGGAGCTTTTGAAGGAAGATTTTTACGGCAATGATTTTGAATGGGAATATCTTCTTCCATATTTCATAATCCGCTCGGACAGAGAGTTTGGTAAAAAGACCGGTGGAGACTATCTTCGCGAAAAATACGGTAAGGGACTGCCAGACAGATTCTGGAGAAACTTTTATCTTACCGGCTGGTATGAAGATGAACCTGAAAGCATTTCTAAAGAAGAAACTTCTTTGATAGGCCCCGGCTACAATTTTAATGTTTATACCATTCCAGAATACGGTCATATTGAATTTCATAATACAATCAACACAATGCATTATGAAAAAGACGGGTATGAATGTGAACTTGACCTCGACCGCCTCGACTGGCTCAACAGCGGCAACACAGGTCTTTATCTTGAGCTCATAAAAAATCCAAAGAAGGCTCTTTCAGAAAAAGAAGAAATGCTTGTTGCAGATATGCTGAACAATGGCGTGCTTGAAAAAACTCAGGCCGGCTACAAGGGAACAATCCCGGTCATCACTTTTGCGCAGGTGGATAAGTGGTGCAAAATATGGCACGAAAAATTCAAAGACCTTTCAATAGAATATTATGATGCGCTTTACAAGGCACAGGAAAAAGTTGTGCTGCCTTATATCCGGCATGATCTTTTGTGGGCTTCCTTCTGGCATGTCATTCCGCTTGGAAACAACAAGAGCTTAGATTCCATGCTGATGCAGTACGCAATTGATAATAAGCTGGTTTGTTTTGCAGAAGGCAAAAACGCTTCGTGTGCAGCTATGGTTTTGCTTTGTGAGTAAAGTGTGAGTAAAGGAGATTTGAAAATGAAAAAGATAGATAAACAGCTTTCCTATGCACCCGCAGAATTTCGGGTTTCTTATTGCGGATGGGCATCTCCTGCTATGCGCGAGATGAACGGTATTTTCAGACAGCAGCTTACCTTGCTTTGTTATGACCAGGCAAAATCTGTTGAGGAGCTTTCCCAGGCACTTCAGACTCCTCACGAATACATTCAGGATGCACTTGATTCTTTTTGTAATGCAAAAATGATGAAAAAGATTGACGGAAAATATCTTACAATTTTCCCAATGCTTTATCTGAAGAAAAATTACGAAGCAGGCCTTTTGTGCTATAATTTTTCTGAGGAACACGAGATTCCAAAGAAAATAAATGACATACTTTTTTCTTTAAAGGATAAAATTGCAGCTCTGGATTTTTACGGAAATGATTTTGATCTTTCATACTTAAACTGGTTTTTGTATACCATAACCGATAACTGTATGATTTCAGAATTCCGTTCTTACTTTTCTGACAAAACTGATGAAGTCATCTTCAACAATAGTGACTGGAGAACAAATAACTACAATTATTCCCTTTGCGCTTCATATAATTATGCTGATGAAAAAATCGAAGATGATCATCTGGAAAGACGACTTACACAAACTTCAACCTATTATCAGCATTATGATCAATACCGGTACAACAACGTTTTTGATTACGCACCTTTCCCCTGCAGCTTTGAAGAAGTGCCGATTGGAATGGCTTCGGAATGCGGCAGAAATAATTATCTGACCCGGGAAAATATTGATTTTTATCTGAATCTTGTAAAAGGAATAAAGCGTGATTTTACAGAGGAAGAGCAGAAGTGTCTGGAAAATTTTGAAAAGAATGGAGTTGTGGAAAAGCGTGACGACACTTACAAGCCTATGATTCCTGTTTTCAAAGAAGAAGTTATTTCTGAATTGGAGAAAATCATCACCCGAGCCATAATTCCAATTGTAAAAGAAATTGCAGAAGCAACAGAAAAACCGATGGAAGAAATTATGCTTCCTGAGATGCACGGTGTAAAAGAAAGAATAGATCAGTTATATATCTTCTGGCTCTGCAGCTTCTTGAGTCCCCGCCAGGAACTTTACTGGTACGGTATGAATGTAGAAGGCCTCGCAATCCCTAAGGATTACAAGGCCTCCGCAGCAGGACTCTACATCGTTTGCTAAATGCAAAGAAAAATTAATAGCCCAGTTTTTTATCTACCAGATAATGAAGCTGGGCTCCTTTTGTAAAGTTCTCCAGGTCTTCAAGAAACATGTTTACATTCTTATCTTTTGTATAAGGCAGAGTCATGTTTCCCGCAACGTGAGGTGTAATCAAAAGATTCTTAGTTTTCCAAAGGCGGTTACCCTCAGGCAGAGGTTCCGTCTGGAAAACATCAAGAGCAGCACCAGCCAGACGGCCAGAATCCAGTGCATCAGCAAGAGCGTCTTCGTCAATTGCAGAACCGCGGCCAACATTTACAATGTAAGCACCTTCCGGTAAAAGCTCAAGTCGCCCTCGTGAAAGAATACCACGAGTTTCTTCTGTTGCAGGCAAACTCATAGCAAGCAAATCTGTTTCCGGCAAAACCGTATCCAGCTGGCTGACAGGCAGAACCTTGTCGTAAATCGGCTGACTGCTTTTTCCGCTGCGACAAACTCCCACAATGCTTGCGGGCTCAAATGCCTTGGCTCTTTTCGCAAAAGTACTTCCAATGTCACCGGTGCCAAGCACTGTAATGCGACAGTCCTTCAAAGACTTCTGAGGCCGTGGCAGCTTCCACTGACCTGCCCTCGTCTCTGCCATAAACTCGTCCAGACGGCGCATCATCACAAGGGAAACGGCAATCATGTGTTCTGCGATTGAAACTCCGTATGCGCCGGCCGCATTTGTAAGAAGGCAGTCTTCATTTGCAAAGTAACCGGGTACCATAAGAGAATCAACTCCAGCCCAAGGCACACAAAGCCACTTAAGATTTTTGCTTGTCTTTACAATAGAAGGCGCAAAGCCATAAATTATATCAGCATCAAAATTACTCTGTGGAATTTCTGCCTCTGCGGTGTAAAAGAAGACCTCGTGACCGAGAGAATCAGCCACACTTTTTATCTGATCCAGATGCTTCTGCTCAAGCATATTGTTAATTACTAAGATTTTCATAATTCTAAAATTTAATCCTTAAGAAACGAATAAAGTTAATTATTGCACGCAAAGCTTCATCGCACAAAACCGCAATGAAGACACCAAGCATTCCAAGTTTGAAAACAAAAACACAAAGGCAGGAAAGGCCTACTACTCCAACAGTTCCCAAGGCTTGAGTAAAGAACATCCATTTTGTATCGCCATAACCGCGGATACCGTTTCCAATAATTATGTTGCCGGACTTTCCAAAAAGATTTGCCGCAACAAGAATAATATAGATTACCGACATCTCAATAACTTCTTTATCCGTTGTAAAGAGGCTCAAAGTCAGACGAGGGAAAATCGAAACAAAAATCAGGGCAAAGGCCGCAACCAGAAAGGCCCATCTGACGGAAGTCTTAACTACCGATCGGTAGAGTTTCATATCCTTAGCTCCCGTTGCCTCACCAGACAAGGTCATAGTACCACTTCCGATAGCACCAATCACTACAACAAAAAGAATCTCCACAGTAAATACCATAGAGTAGATTCCGGCCGCCCTTTCATCAATTGTGTTGAGAATTCGGATGATACAAAGATTTCCCAGGTTCCAGAGCAGATCTTCGCAGGCGGTAGGAATTCCAAGCTTTATAGATTTAAAATATGGACTGATTTTTGCGCTAAGAATTCTCTTAAGGCCCGGGCTGGTAAAAAACTTATCCTTCTTTGAAATTGTTATGTACAAAAGGTAAATCGCGCCGACATATTCAGCAATTGTAGTACCAAGAGCCGCACCCGCAATTTCCATACGAGGAAAACCGAAGTTTCCAAATATCAAAAGATAATCAAGTATGATATTCAAAACCGATCGGAGAATTCCATAAGCAACCAGAGGCTTAGTATAATTTGAAGTCTGAAAAACAACCGAGTAAGAAGCCCAGAGCCCGATAATCAGATAAACCGGCGCATAAATTCTTGTATAAGTAACGCAAGGCTTCATTACATTTTCCGAAACGCCCATCAGCTTAAAAACAAGAGGACTGCAGAAGGTCCAGAATAAAAAGAGCAGAACCGGAATTACATTATGAAACTTTATCAGGGAGGCCGCGTAGTCCTTAGATTTTTCAATATCCTTTTCGCCAACCGACTGGCTTATAATAATCGAAGCTCCCATGGCCATAGAAAAAACAAAAGACATTGTAGTCCACATCGGCGCAGTCGCATTACCAACTGCACTCATGTAAAGTATATCCATACGTCCTAAAAAGATGCGGTCAATAAACATCTGAATCTGAGCAATCAGGTTGCTCAGCATGATAGGAACAAAAATTTTTACGAGTTTGTTTTTGTATTCTGATTTGAAAAGCATAGAAAAGAATTATAGTAAAAATATAAGATAGAATAAATAAGTATTTTTAAATAATTGGGCGTTCCCGTCGCGGCATTCGCCGCGCCGGTCGGCGTTTCCGGGCTCCCCTACGGTCGGTGCTTCGCACGGACGCCCTCCGGGCGTCCCCCTCCAGTGCCTAACGCTTGTTCAGCAATAGACTAGTGATGGAATAATCTAATACCGTTAAAGCACATAACCATTCCGTATCCGTCTGCAGCTTCGATTACGAGGTCGTCGCGAACAGATCCGCCCGGCTGAGCGATAACAGTTACACCGCTCTTCTTTGCACGGTCGATGTTGTCGCCGAATGGGAAGAAGGCATCTGAACCAAGTGCAACGTTTGTATTCTTAGAAATCCATTCAGCCTTAGCTTCGCGGGTGAATACTTCAGGCTTTACCTTGAAAATATTCTGCCACTTACCTTCAGCAAGAACGTCCATATATTCTTCGCCGATGTAAACGTCGATTGCGTTGTCGCGGTCTGCGCGCTTAATGCCGTCTACAAACTGAAGTCCAAGAACCTGAGGCGACTGACGCAGCCACCAGTTATCAGCCTTCTGACCGGCAAGACGAGTACAGTGAACACGGCTCTGCTGACCGGCACCAATACCAATAGCCTGACCGTCCTTTACAAAGCAAACTGAGTTAGACTGAGTGTACTTGAGAACGATAAGAGAAATAATCAGGTTGCGCTTGTCATCTTCGCTCAAGGTCTTGTTCTTAGTTACGATGTTAGACAAAGCAGACTTCTCGTCGATTTTCAAAAAGTTGTGTCCCTGTTCAAAAGTTACGCCGAACACCTGTTTGCGCTCAAGCTCAGCAGGAACGTAGTTTGGATCAATCTGAATTACACAGTAGTTGCCATTCTTCTTAGCCTTCAAAATCTCAAGAGCCTTGTCAGAATAGCCTGGAGCGATAACACCATCAGAAACTTCCTTCTTAATAAGAAGCGCAGTAGCCTCATCACATTCATCGCTCAAAGAAATAAAATCGCCGAAAGAGCTCATGCGGTCAGCACCACGAGCGCGGGCATAAGCGCAGGCAAGCGGAGTAAGTTCAACATTGTCAGTAAAATAAATCTTCTTGAGAGTGTCAGAAAGAGGAAGTCCAACAGCAGCACCAGCAGGAGAAACGTGCTTAAAAGAAGTAGCAGCTGGAAGCCCGGTAGCCTCCTTAAGTTCCTTAACAAGCTGCCATCCGTTCAAAGCGTCGAGCAGGTTGATGTATCCCGGTCTTCCGTTCACAACAGTAATAGGAAGATCGCCATTTTCCATAAAAACCCTAGCCGGCTTCTGGTTCGGGTTGCATCCATATTTGAGTTCGAGTTCTTTCATGCGGACATAATAGAATAAAATGAGATTTTTTTCAAATAGAAGTTAGAAGGGGAAGGCCTTCCCCTGGCTCGCACTTCGTTGCTCACCACCCTTTCTTACGGGGGCTCCGCCCCCGTAACGCCCCTGCACTATTCTTCTTCTACAGGCTGCGGATTTTCCATCCTAAAGAAAATTCCCTTCGCAGTTCTGCTCACAGTATAAAAAATCACAGCCGGCAAAATCAGCATACCTGCAAAGTAAATGTATTTAGAAAAATACAAAGCCGCAATTTCCAGAAGTACAATTCCCAAAGTTCTAAAGCTTACCTTTGTATTCATCGCATATAGAGCAACAGAGTTTTTCAAAGTATTAACAAAAGAGTTTGAATAACGCGCAATCAGCGGATAAGCATACATATTAAAAACTAAGGCAATCAGAAAATAAACAGCAAGCGCTGCAATTATAATCAGATTAAAACCATAGTCGCGAGCGCGGTCAAATAAGAAATACCCAAGGCCACCGCATGCCATAGTAAAAAGAAAAATCAAAATGCCCTGAAAAAAATCCTGTTTAAGAGCCTTAAAGAATCTGGCAGCAAGACCGCGTACACTCTGAACTTCTTCATCATCATCTGCAAGGCGCAAAGCAACCGCATACGCAGCACAGGTTGCACCACCAATTGTAATTACCGGAATACAGCAGATCAGCCACAAACAATTCAAAAAAAATAATTGAAAAAGTTTCTTTATTAAATCCATATAATCTCCATCATTCCACGTCATGCTGAACTTGTTTCAGCATCTATTAAATAGATTCCGAAACAAGTTCGGAATGACAGGCTATTGTTCTGCCCACATCTTCTGCAGATTTCTTGCAACCGTAGTTGTATTTACCTTTGCAGCCGGGCAATTTGACAACACAATTATAGAAAGCTTATCATCAAAATAATAGCCGTCGTAAGAATTAAAAACATTCGTTACACCGGTATGAAAAATCGAACCTTCGTGGCAGTAAACTCCGTAGCCGTAAGATTCGGAATCAATCATTTTCTGGAATGTTTTTTTCTTTACAACCTTACCGCTGGTAAAAAATACATTCCACTTAAAAAGATCCGTTGCAGAAGAATTAACATCACCACAGCCGACTGCAAGTGAAGCCGGAATACTGTAATAACGGCCTTTGTAGTCGTAACCGCGGGTGTCTGTTTTTTGGAATTCCAGATTAGTATGAGTCATACCGCAACGGTCAAAAATATTTTTCTGAATATATTCGCTATAAGACAGGCCGCTGGTCATTTCAATAATACGTGCCAGTAGAAAATAATTTGTATTGCAATAGAAATAAGTTGAATCCGGTTCTGCAAGGAGAGGTGCCTCATTCAGATATTCAAGAACAAGATTTTTTTCAACAGGCTCACAGGCCATCTGCTTTAATTCAATTCTACGGTAAATGTTTTTAGGGAAGAAATCATCAGCGGAATTGATGTGATCAGTAAGCCCTGAGCGCATATTCAAAAGCATTTCAACAGTGATTTTGTCGCCCGCTTCAAAATCCGGAAAGAACTTTGAAAGCTTATCGTCCACCGACAATTTCCCAGCCTGAGCCAGCTGCATCACCGCGGCGGCCGTCATCTGCTTACTTATAGACCCGGCCTCAAAAGTTGTGTTTATTCCTATCGGACACTGGTCGGGGGCCGCAGCCTTTTCATCACAGAGGCCGTAGCCCTTAGCAAAGACAATCTTTTCTCCGCGCCCAATCAGCACTGAGCCTTTAAAGCCTGCTTCCTGCAGATAAGCATCCGCTTGTTCTGCGAAATCGCGGTATTTTTTATTGATAATTACTTCGTCTTTCCAGGTGCGGTTTTTTATATTGGAACAGGCAGTGAAGTTTAAAATACAAAAGGAGGTTATAAATAAAAAAAAGTGAAACGCTTTTTTCATCATAAACCTCCTCTCGTGATCTTGAATAAGTCGGCAAGCACAGCTTGCCTCTGTGCCATTTTTTCGATGAACCTAAAGCAACCCTTACGGCTTGCTTTTTAACGGTTCTTCGATTATTGGCATTTATTTATAATCTTTTCCTCGTACTTTCCAGTCTCAAGATCAATGAATCTTACAAACAAAGAAACCTTGTTTTCTTCATTCAATGAAGACCAGATCTCGTTTGCGAACTCCTCAATTCCGCCTTCAATCTTGAGTTTTACTGGCTCGCCTTCAAAACTTGGGAGCGGATTTCCGTCGCCCATGTAAGTGTGGATGTAGTGGCCTTCACCATTCTGCGGATTATCGTATGTGTAAGTAAAGCGCAGAGTATTGTCGCCGTTTCCACAGTCACTCTTCAAAATAGAAAGCGAGTAAGCGTAACCGCTGTCAACTCCACCTTCGAGGTCAAGCAAAGAAGAAATACGTGGAGTGTAGTTTGGAGCGTCATGCTCATACTTGCGGCTTCTTAAAGACTGCTCAAATGTAAGACCAGCCTTAAGTCCGTCATTAATTGTATCTGTCTGGTCACCGTTTGTTACGATTGTCTTTTTACCAAGTTCGCGAACTGCGGCGTAAATAATCAGACTTGGATCACCTGCAATCAAAGACTCATCAAAAGCCTTTGTGCGGACAACCTCAGTTCCGTTTTCTGTATCAGTTACAAAAACACGGTTGCGGCTTCCGGCGCTGCGGCCCATTGTCCAGTAGGCAGAAACTGCATATTTTCCATCAGCTGATTTTCCCGCGATAATACCGCGTCCAGGATATGTTGTGCTCGACAATTCTTCTTTTATTTCTTTCATCTTATTCTCCACTTTTTTACTCAATTACTGGCCCAATCTCGGCGTGCTGCTTTTCCAGATATTCCATAACAGCATCCACTGTTTTCTGTTTTGGATCTGCTTCATCTGCAGGTAAACTCTCAAGAACCTTATTTCTGAATTCCTTACAGTCAATTACAGGGCTTGCAGTAAAGGTACACTTTCCAGGCTCAAGAATATCAGCCAGCATATCATCCGGATTTTCAGGATTAATGCGCAGGCAGTTTCCGTTGATTGAAACCAGAATCATCTTATCAAAAAGTCTAAGGTAAGAATCAATCTCGCGCAACCCTCGTTTTGTTTCTGGCTTTCCAGGACGATAACGAGTTCCGCTTGGGAAAACAAGAATCATCTGACCGCGTTTTTTACAGCCGTCCATTGCACGCATAGCAGCAAAGTTAATCTTTCTTGCTCTCTGCTCTTCTGCAACTTTTTCTTCTTCTGAAATTTCCTTTCCTTCAACTGCATTAAGAGAACGTGTAGGATAAATTACAACACGTGTAAATCCTTCTGTAAATGCACGAACTCCAGGATTTGCCTCATTAAGCTTCATACCTGCAACAGCAACAATTCTCTGAGACATATCTTTTGCCCAGTCTTCACCCTGCTTTTCAAGAAGATAAAGGATTCCAGGTAAATCAAGATTTGTAAAATGCTCCATAAGGATAAGACCTGTTTTTCCTTCCTTAGTAACAGCATTGTAAAAGGCCTTAAAATTTTCGATGTTTCCTAAGCCCGATTCAGAACTAAAGGCTTCGTCCAGAAGCTTCCACATGTAAGGTCTAAGCTCCATGTTTGCTTCTTCATAAACTTTTGTTTCATCGATTTTTGCAGCAGCATGTGATTTTTTAAGCATTTCTGCAAACACACTGCCGAATCTGTCTTTCAACATAATTCCCATAATGTTTCCTTATAAACCGCCTCAGCGGATACAAACAATAGTTAAAATCCATTATAGATTATTTATGACTTAGATACAATAATAAGTTCTATGATGAAAAAAACTCTTATTACCCTTATCTCACTTACCGCAGCCTTTTTACTCATTACCGGCTGCAAATCAAAGGATACAAACCCTCAGATTATTGAAAATTCAGATGGTTCTGTAAGCATTACCCGGATTGATGAGGATGGAAAAGCAATTCTCTTCAATAAAAACTATGCAAATTCCAAAAATGTAACTCAGGTAAATCTTGCAGAAACCTCACGTGCAAATCCTGTCATGGTAGATTTATCAGCATACGAGGGAAAAGACATTGAAATAACACTTTCCTGCGAAATGTATGTAGAAGATTCTTCAAGTGAAAAAACTCAAATCATCTGGATGATTAATGAACTGGACGAAGGCTTCCCAAAACTTTTTGACCGCAAAGTAGAAAACGGCAAATGGTTTTCTGTAAACAAGCATCTTACCCTCCACCTTTCCGGAAAACGTCAGCTTTATGTTTCCGGCGGCACCCTCAATAAAGAATCAGCTAAAATCTATATCAGAAACTTTAAGCTCCGCCTCAATGGCGAAGGCCTTACAAAAGGTGCTCCTCAGCCAGAAGTATGGACAAATGTAACTGGTCTTAAAGATGCCCTCAGCCCTTATTTTGATTATTTTGGCTTCTGCGTTTCTTACAACGAAGGTTTTAAGGAGCCTCTTCTTCAGCAGGGTCTTCCTCTTCATGCCAGCTGCATTACAATGGAAAATGAATTTAAGCCGGATTTCATTTTTGCCTGGGCAAAACCTCAGCGCCTTACCGAATTCAAGGGCGAAGACGGCAGACTTTATGAAGTTCCTGCAGAAATGCCAACCTTTGTTCAGATGGACGCAATTCTTTCCGACATGAAGAGACTGGGCCTTAAGCTTCGAGGCCACGTTCTTGTTTGGCACAGCCAGACCCCTGTATGGTTCTTCCAGAAGGATTATGGCCGCAATGGCGAAACTCAGCTTGTTAGCCCGGATGAAATGAATGCCCGCATGGAATGGTATATCAAATCTGTTTTGCAGCATGTTGCCCAGTGGGAAAAAGAAAACAACAACGGCGAGCACATAATCCTTGCCTGGGATGTTGTAAACGAAGCAGCTTCTGATAATGCTACAGAAAGTAACTTCCTCCGCGATGCTTCTTCAAGCAAGTGGTTTGCAATTTACCAGAACGAAACCTTCATTGTAAATGCCTTCCGTTATGCAAATAAGTACGCTCCAAAGGATGTAAAGCTTGTCTACAATGATTATGGCTGCGCTTCGGTAAATAAAAACAAGGCCATCTGCAAGATTATTGATGCAATTCAGGCCGCTCCTGATGCCCGTATTGATGCTGCCGGCATGCAGACCCACATTGGCATTAATGATTCTGCCGCAAACTTTGAAAAGGCTGTAAAAAACTTCCTTGCAAAAGGCATTAATGTTCAGATTACAGAGATGGATGTTGCAAACGGCAGCTCAAGCTATAATGCTATGAAACTCAAAGACTGCTATAAGACTTATTTTAAGATGTTTATAGAAAATCGTAAGCAGCCTGGCAAAAACGGCATTGAAGGCGTTACTCTCTGGGGCGTTCGCGACGAATGGACCTGGCTCAACAGCATGCACAAGGGCCACACCCAGTATCCGCTTTTGTTCAAAGGCAAAGAATTTCACTGCAAGCCTGCCTACTACGGAGTAATAGAAGCCGCTAAAGAAGCAGAATAAATTTAAAGAAGTTTCCCTTTTCAGCCGATAAAATAATGAGGTACTATATATGAAAAAGGGAACTTCTTTTTTTTACATTTTTATTGCAATTCTCGGAATCACTTTTTCCTCTTGTAATTTTAAGCTTAAAGAATCAAATAATTATAACAAGCCTGATGTAAAGCTCACTGATAAAGAAATTATTATTGTAATTCCTTGCATCAACACTAAAACTAAATATATCAATGTTTACAGAAGAGATAAAATTAATGATGAAGTAGTAAACCTTGGTGTACTATTCCATCCAGAAGCTCTGGAAGCAGATCATAAAAATTACTATTTTATTGATGAAACAGTAGAGAGAACTCATACTTACGATTATAGAGCGAGATACTGTATATCCGGTAAATACTATTATACAGACTGGTCAGAAGAAAAAGAAATTCCAGACAGTACTGTTTTTTATGCAGATGGATCATATTCTTTTGCTTACAACGCACAAAGTGCAGAAGTGATTATTGATAATCCAAATGGAATTTATACTATGGAATTTTCAGGAACTATTACTGAACCAGATTTTCCTGACTTTAATTCTACAGATTATAAGCCAGCTCTGATAGTTTCAAGCGAAACAACAACCCAGACTCTTTTACTTACTTCAATCACAAGTGGTTCACCTATGAAACTTACCGACTTCCTTCCTTCCATCTTTCTTGATACAGATATAAAGATTGAAGGAATTGTCGGCCAGAAGATCGAATATGATGATCCATCAAAACCAGCAGATGAACAGAAAATCAAATCTATAATCTGGACACAGCCTGCTGCTATTGCTGTTGATGGATACAATCCCGAAGGAACCATCAACATTCCATCAATAACCGGCATAGACGGCCACGATTATTCAAGAAGCGTAACAATCAGCCGTTAAAAATCCGGAAGCTCACGCCCATTCTGCACATCCCTCTTTATTCTGACAATTGAACAAAAATTGTTAAAATGGTATTTTAACCCAGTATGAATACTCTGGTCGCATTATGCGCAGTTGGTGCCGAGCGAATTCTCGGTAACGAAATTAAACATTTAGGTTATAAACTCAAGGGCAACGCCCCTGGACGCGTTTCTTTTACCGGTGACGATGACGCTCTCTTTAAAGCAAATCTTTGTTTACGTACAGCAGACCGCGTTTATCTTCAGCTTGCTGAATACGACGCTCTTGATTTTGACGCACTTTATGACGGAACTTATGCCGTAGACTGGCAGGATTATCTGAACAAGGATTCCCGCGTTGTTGTAGATAAGGTCCGCACTTATAAAAGTAAACTTAATTCTGAACACTCAATTCAGGGAATAGTTCACAAGGCAATTTACTCAAAACTCGGCGATGTATGGCACATGTCTTCTATGCCTGAATCTGGTGAGCAGAGCGACATCCGTGTTTATGTAGACGAAAACAAGGTTTTAGTTCTTCTTGATTTGTCAGGCTTACCTTTGCACAAACGCGGCTACCGTGTTGACGGCGGTATTGCACCTCTTCGCGAAACTCTTGCCGCTACTCTCCTTCAGGAAATGATGTGGCGCCGTAAAACACCGCTGCACGATCCATTCTGTGGTTCAGGTACCATTGCAATTGAAGCAACACTTTATGCTTTTAATGTTGCACCAGGCTTTGGCCGCCGCTTTGCCTTAGAAAATCTTCCGATTTATAACGAAAAAAGAGCTGCCGAAATCCGTGCAGAAGAAGCTTCTAAGATCCGCACAGACGTAGAAGTACGTATTACCGGTTCTGATATAGATAATGCCGCAGTTGAGCGTGCCAAGAAAAACGCAGAATATGCCTGCGTTATGGCCGGCCGCGCCCTTAAGTCAATTGATATCAGCGCCCATATTCCGCGCCCAGACTTTATTCAGTCTGATTTTGCAGATCTTGCAGCACCTTATGACCAGGGCTTGATTTTGTGTAATCCTCCTTATGGAGAGCGCCTTGGTGATGAAGAGCAGGCCCGCGAACTGTATAAAAAGATGAGCAGCCTTTGGACAGACTTCCAGGGCTGGGATATCGGAGTTATCACTTCTAATCCAGATTTCCAGGAAAACTTTGGTCACAAAACTTCGGCAATCAAAAAACTTAAAGCCGGAAACCTCGATACAGCATTTTACATTTTCAAGAGATAAGGAGAAAAGCAAATGGCAATCGTTGTAGAGCATGACAAACGCAAGCAGGAAATCTTACAGAAATCTCTCGACGTTTTTATTGAAGAAGGCTACGAAGACGCAACCTTCCAGAAAATTGCCGACCGTTGCGGCATCACCCGCACTACTCTTTACATCTACTTTAAGAACAAGCACGAAATATTTCTTGGAAGTATAAAAGAATTACTGGCCGCACTGGAAGCTGCCCTCAAAAAAATCATGGCAGATTCAAACCTGAATGCAGAAGCTACTCTTCGCGCCGTTCTTTCTACTCTCGCAGATTCAATCGAATACAACAAGAAGCTCTTCAGCGTTCTTCTCAACTATCTTATGCAGCTTAAAAAATCCGGAGTTGATACAAACGAAAGAGTCCGCCGCAGAGTAATCCGCCTTCGCCACCTTTTAAGCACAATCCTCATCAAAGGTATTCAGGCCAAAGAATTCAAAGAAATCAACGTAAAAGATATAAACGACACTCTTTACGGTCTATTGGAATCAGCAATCTTCCGCATTGCTGTATTAAATAAAGATGATGTTGCAGATGTAAGAGCTGCATTGAACACCACTGTAGATTTATTTAAGGCATAATTCACAATTTATAGTTCAATAAAAAAGCCGGATGGCGGGTGTGAAAAACACTTTGTGGTGTGCTGCAATGAGCTTGACTCATTGTCAGCATAGTCACAACCGCGTTTTTCATACACGACAGTCGGCGTTTTTATTGAACTATAGACTTAAAATCTATTAGAACTTAGCCTTTCTAAGACGAACTTTCTCAATATCCTCACAGAAGAGCTCACGAAGGTCATTCAAGCCAAGTGCCATCAAGGCCATACGGTCAATACCGATACCCCAGGCAAGAACAGGACAATCAAGACCCATAGCACGTGTAACTTCCGGACGGAAGATACCAGAACCACCAAGTTCGAACCAGCCCAATACAGGGTGCTTGATATGAACTTCGATTGAAGGTTCTGTGAACGGGAAGTAACCAGGAACATATTTTACTTCTTCTGCACCGGCAATTTCTGTAGCGAACATCTTGAGCATACCAAGAAGGTCGCGAAGACTTACATCGTTTCCTGCAATAATACCTTCTGTCTGATAGAAGTCAGAAAGGTGAGTTGCATCTACCTTGTCGTAGCGGAAACAGCGGGCAATACCAAAGTATTTACCAGGAACTTCAGCCTTGTGAAGCTGATGTGCAGAAAGAACTGTACCCTGTGAGCGGAGAATAAGGCGGCGTGTGAACTCATTATCAAATGTGTAATTCCATCCACGGCTACCAGTGTTTCCACCAGTTTCGTGAGCAGCCTTAACATTGCTCAAATATGGTTCTTCAATAAATTTTGCGTGTGTAGGATTTTTAATGCGGTATACGTCGTGAATATCGCGGGCAGCATGGAACTGTGGCATGAACAAAGCATCACCATTCCAGAATTCAGTTTCTACAAGCGGACCATCAAACTCCTGGAAACCAAGAGAACAAAGCTTGTCTTTTACAGACTCAAGGAACTGTACGTATGGGTTTGTGCGTCCCGGAATAATACGTGCAGGTGGAATTGCAATGTTGTACCCACGGAAAGTACCGTTTTTCCAGTCGCCTGTTGCAAGCATTTTTGGTGTGATTTCACCAATTTCGTTGCCAGTTACACCTGCGCTCTTAAGAGCATCACGAACAGCTTCAAAACCAGACTGCAGTTTGTAGAATACAGTCTCGCGTTCAATCATCTTGAAAGGAGAATCTGCAGCACCACGCTTTTTAGCAAGACCTTCCATAGCAGAAGCTTCTGCAGCAGACAAATCATCTTTATTAAGAAGTCCACCTTCTGCCGAAATTGCCTTCTTTACAAGATCCATAGTTGCCTTAATGCGTTCAGGAAGGGCAGCACCTGTGTACTCAACCTTCTTTTCTGCGTTCATTTTAAGAACACCGTCCTTTACAAGAGGACCAAATGCAGAACCAACATCCTTCTGCTCAAGACCAACACCTGCCGCAATTTCCGGCATTGTGTGAGCACCCTTTTCCTTAAGGAAGTTTACCATGCGCTCTTCTACAGTACCTGTTTCTGCAAGCTTGCGACCCATTTCTGTAATTTCAAAGAATGTATGTGGTGTACGGCGGATTTCTTTAAGAAGTTCCTTTCCAGAAAGCCAGGAGAAGGCCTGATTAGCATGACCTTCCTTATATTCAAGTTCCTTCTGAAGTTTTTCTGATGTAAGTTCATCCTTTTCTGAATATTTCAACAAAACCTTAATTTCAAGCGGATGAAGATTTTTGATGATATTTTTAACGTCCATTTTTGTAACCCTTTGTCATTGCGTATGGATTGCCACGCACTTCGTGCTCGCAATGACGAAATAAAAAAGCCGGCATGATGGAATCATACCGGCTTCTATTTTACAATATTTCAAAGAAATACTGAATAGGTTAGCGAATTAATTTTACGTGATTTGAATAAACCATCTTTCGCTGTTTTCTTTCATCTTTATAAGGCTTAGGCTTGTTAGCTTCCATATATCTGTATCTATAATACTTATTATCCTTTGTAAACTTCTGGAGATAAGCCATCATAGCATTCATAGCTTCGCCTTCGTCAAATGTAACATACAAGGTTTCATAGTAAATGCGGAGCTCATCGTGCATTGGCATATACTCAACCTTTATTGTTGCATTTTTATCAATTTCATTTTCTGACAAACCAAGTTCAGCAAATGAATCCTTTAAAGAAAAGTTATAAATCTTTGTGGAAAGTTTTTCGTTTTCCCATCTATCTCTTTCAAACGGATCATCTGGGTTATCACCTACTGTTTCAGCAAAAACAGAGCACATAAGAACCGAAAAAACTGCCAGTATCGAAAGTAATTTCTTCATAATCGCATCTCCTCTAGTACTAATAAACACTATACTCTAATATTCTACCGCATTCCAGGAAAAAATCAAGATTTATTACATATCGTCCCGAATCAATCCCCAGAGTGGGAAACTTCCTTATCAAAACAGAGCCTGTTATTTCCTTTGGCTTGTTTTTTATGGTTTTTCTATAATGATTTCTTATCGCAGCCTTAAGAGACTCACGCGCAGCCTCCTCTATTCCTTCAAAGCCCTTCTCAACCGAGGCATATCCTATACCCGCAATTACCGGATTCTGGATAGAAGCCCATAGATTATAGCTTTGAACCTGAGAATCTGTACGGGTATATTCAACCCAGCAGTTCAGGTTATTGTTTTCAATCCATGGGGAAGTATAATGTATTCCCCCACGAATCACATCTGCAGGAACAATTTCTGTGATTTCAAGGTACTCCTCTACACCACGCGCCTTATCATAAGGCACATAAACAAAGTTCCAGCCGTAAACCATTCCATTTATGATGAATGGAGCAATTTTACGCATTTGGGAAACAGGAAAATCAAACTGACCTTCATCTTCAATATCTGCATCACTGTCAGCCGTACTGTCCCTTTCTCCATCAGAAAGCTTTAGTCCCGGGTATGCATCAAGTTCTGCCCACAGCGGCAGCCTTATATTCCGTACTACAGAAGGAGTCTGGGCAAAAAAAGGAAGAGCAAAACTAAAACAGATTACTGCAATGAGAAGGCTTCTTTTTAGCGTTTGTAAGTTTCTTTCCATATTTTGATTGGATGAATCCCCATTCTAAGCACAAAATAAAGCCAGGCTGCAAAAAAGCCGAACAAATGAGTCATATGAGCAACATTTGATCCGCTTCCAAGGAACTGACTTCCCAACAAGGACGGGAGCAGGAACTGGAATTATTCCCCATATCAAAATTACTGAACGAGGAAAGAAAACTGCATAGGCAAAAAGCACCGCATAAACCGCGCCGCTTGCACCAAGCAGAAAAACTCTTTCCTGCCCTGTAAATCTGTATACAAGGAAAGAAAGGAAACCGCTCAAAGTTCCGCAAATCAAATAGAAAAGCAGAAATTCACGACTTCCAACCGCTTTTTCAAATCCCATTCCAAATACAAGAAGAGCAAGCATATTAAAGAAAATATGCCTTACATTCTGATGTACAAACATGTAGGTAATAAACTGCCAGTACATATGGTAATGCTCCACCAGAATTGGATTCATAGCACCATAGTAATGAACATATTCAGCGAGGTTTGGATACACAAAACGTAGTCCAAAAATCAAAAAATTTATGAGAATGAGCAAAAACGCATATCGCCTGTAGACATAAGGGAATGGTCTTCGGAGAATAAAGTTATTTCTTGGCATTTGCAGACTTTAGCGCAGACTTTGTTTTAGGATCAAAGTAAGTTACGCGGTTCCTTCCGTTGTTTTTAGACATATAAAGCCCCTGGTCTGCCTGGTTCACAAATTCATTTGGAGAGCTTACAAGGTTTGTCTGTGCATCAAAAACAGAAACTCCACCAGAAATTGTTACATGAAGATGCTGATCGTTATAAACAAAATCGTGTTCGTTTATTGTAGAACGGATTCTTTCTGCAACAACCATCGCTTCTTCTTTTCCGGCTTCCAGCAGGAGGCAGGTAAACTCTTCTCCACCATAGCGGCTTGCAACATCAGATTCACGCAGATTCTTACGGATAAGGTCTGCAACACTCTTAAGTACAAAATCTCCGCATTCATGGCCATAGGTATCATTAAATTTCTTAAAGAAATCAATATCAAACATAATAACGGCCACATGCTGATTATTAAGGAAGGCCGCATCAATTGCCTCTGTAAGAAGATTAAAGAAGTAATACTTGAGCTTAAGATGTGTCATCATATCAGTTGAAGACATTTCCAGAAGGGCCGCGTTATTAATTGCAACAGACGCAAGACTTGCAATAGACATAATCTGGTTTATTTCATACTCAGAATAAGAAGCGTCATCTTCTATGGCAATTCTTTCCTGCAAAATCAGCATACCATTAAGGTGGTTTTTCTGAATAAGTGGAACAATAAGAGTTGGATTCAAAGCTTCAAGTATTTTAAGATGCTCACAATCAGGGCAATTCTTTTTTAATTCATCAAAGGTTAAAGGTCTTTTTTCAGAATTTAATATAGTAGCAATTGGAGTGCTTACAGGAAGCATTGTCTTTTTTTCAGAAAGGAAATCTTTTGAAGTTTCAAGAATAAAGTTTTCATTGGTGATTAAATCACGGACAAAAATTTCCGCACCTAAAACATGCATCTGTGCCATACAGATATAAACAATAGATTCAAGAAGATTACTGAAGTCAAGATTCTGGCAGAAAGATTTTGCAATATCAAGAAGCTGTTCCAGATCATAAATCTTCTTTTCATCCTGAATTGTCTGTTCCAGTGCCTGCTGCTTTTGAGACGAATCTTTACTTTCGAAAATCTTCTTTTTACTCATGTTTCATATCACCAGCATTAATAATAACATAGTTTTTCATAATTTCAAAAAATATATTCCAATTTGCGTAATTTGCCTCAAGGAAGTTGGTGTTATCTCTGTTGCGGGAAGACATCATAAGAACTTTCAGATTGGAAATAATCTCGCTGGAAGGCTTTTTTGCATCTGCAAGCAGTTCTCCAAGATGGCGGCTGAGCGAAGAAAGGTTTGTACAGGCATTCTGAAGCACATTATGGGCATCATCATTAATCATCTGAACCATCTTCTCAAGCTTCTTAAAGAAGTCCTTATCTTTCTTACTGTCCTTTATGTAACTTTCAAGAACGGCAATACTGTGCTTTTTATCCTGACCAAAAGATTCCTCAAAGGCCTTAATCTCTTTGTCTGCATTTATTGCCTGGAACACGATAGAAGAAAAACTTGATTTATAAGCAGGGTTATTAAAGAATCCTTCAATTACAATATCATTAAGCAGGGCCTTGGCTCCTTCCGGCATATATATTCTAAGGAAGGTCTTGAGAATTCGCATTGGAAGAATCCATTTAAAAGACATGGAAACTTCTGTCTGCAAAAGATTATTATAGCCCTGACTGTAAGCTCCAACCTCTTCAAGCGGAATATCCGGAAAAAGAGCCGAAACTTCACCGGTAATTGTTTCGTCCTGAATTTCGGTTTTAATTCTCTGTTCATCTGCATCAAAGCGGGCCTGCAGCATATTTGCAAAATCCTGGCGCGGAGAACCGGTATACTTTGCAACATCAGGTTCATAAGACAGTTCCTGGCGGCAAAGACGGATAAGAGCCTTAAGTTTATCCGCATTAAGAATTTTAGTAAGTATATAGTTGATTTTCTTCAGATTTCCAAGATAACCCTGCTTTTCCGTGTCAGAAATTTCAGTTCCAGAGCGCAACTGGGCAAGAGCAACCACAGCTTCTGCTGTTGAAGTGGTAATCTGAAGGCCGCTTGCCTGGTAATAAAGATCTTCCAGAAGATTCTGAGCAGTAGAAAGTGAGATTTCCCTGTAGCTTGGCTTATACATAAGGTCTGCTGGAATAAAATTTGTGTCAAAAGCCTGCAGAAAAGGAGTGTAATTATAATGGCAGAATTCTACCAGCTGACGGAGATGCATCAAATCAGCATCCATCTTCTTAAAACCATCTGTATTAAGGGCCTTTATGAGGCGTTCCAGTTCTTTTCGCTGATGAAGATATATTCTGTCCGGATTCTGGTCTTCTGCAAGGATGTCTGCCTTTCGATTTTCAAAAGAAAGTGATTCCAGAGTCTCCTGGTCTTCAAGAGGATAGCCGGTTACTATGAGCTGAGCTTCAAAACGACGCTGGCGCTGAATATTATTGGGACTAACTGTTACTGAAAAAAGATTATCGAGCGGTCGTGTATTTTTATAAAGTGCAAAAATTGCCTCTCCAAAATTAGGAAGCAGCATATTATTACGGCAAATAGCAGGCTGGAAGTCTCTTACTTCCTGTTCCAGCTTTTTCATCTGCTGCTTTTTTTGTACTTCTGGTGAGGAACGCTTGAAAATAGACTCGAATAACTCCGATATAGTTTTTATAAATCCCATTTTTACGCAAATATTTTAACAGAGATTTATAAAATTAGCAAATAAATTGAGAAAAGATGTCTTTGTAATCTGCAACCGTAGCTGCATGAACAATGCGGGCACGTAATGCTGCACCACCGGAGATTCCTTTTGAATAGGCTGCAAAGCGTTTGCGCATTTCAAGGCAGGCATGCTGCTCGCTGGTTTCTGCAACAAGGCGTTCAAGCTCTGCAAAACCGGTTTTCACGCGTTCTTCCGGCGGAACAGGCTCATAACTTCCTTTTGTAAGCAGATCTGTGGCATCACGGAATATAAAAGGGTTCCCCATGGCACCGCGCGCAAACATAACCGCGTCTGCACCAGTCTCTTCAAGCATTGCCTTAGCATCTTCGGGCTTAAATAGATCTCCGCTGCCAAAAACAGGTACCCGTTCTGCCACAAGTTCAACGAGTTCTTTCATAATTCCCCAGTCTGAATGACCTTCGTAGCCTTGCGCGCGGGTACGCGGATGTATTGTAATAGCACTGACACCTGCATCAAGGGCAGCCTGAGCAGCTTCCCTCCAGGTCATCTGTTTAGATTCCCAGCCGGAACGGATTTTTACAGTAACAGGAACACCGTTGGCAGCCTTTACCACAGCCTCCGCAACCTTAAAAAGGCGGTCCGGGTCTCGGGTAAGAGCTGAACCGGCTCCTGTTTTTATGATTTTAGGTACAGGACAGCCGCAGTTGATGTCTATAACTTCACAATGAGTTTTTTCAAGGACAATATTTGCCGCTTCAGACATAATTTCCGGCTCTCCGCCAAAAATCTGCACTGAATAAGCCTTTTCATTGCAGGCCCTGCGCATCAGGATTTCAGTTTTAAGATTTTTTCTTACCAAAGCCTCCGCACTAACCATTTCGGTATAGGTAAAGCAGGCTCCGTTTTCTATGCAGACAGAACGAAAAGCCGCGTCGCTGTAACCAGCAACCGGCGCTAAAAAGAGATTTCCTTTTAATTCTACATTTCCGATTTTTACCGGATGATAAAGATTGTCCATGAAACACAATGACCGTCATGCTGAACTTGTTTCAGCATCTCTTACAATAGATCCCGAAACAAGTTCGGGATGACAGTTTTATTCCTCAGGCAAATTGAAAGCCTTACAGCTGTTCTTCCAGAGCTGTTCGCTCAATGCTTCCAGATCCATATCCAGCATTTCTGCAAGGAAGCGTGCTGTAGATGGAAGATAAGCAGGCATTGTGCGCTTTTTCTCGCGGAATTCAGCCGGAATCATAAATGGACTTTCAGTTTCAATCAAAATGCGGTCTACGGGAATGTTCAAAACTGTTTCGTGAAGGTTTCGGGCATTGCGGTATGTAAGGTTTCCTGCAAAACTGAACCAGATATTCTTATCCAGACACTTCTTTGCAAAAGCGGCATCTTCTGAGTAACAGTGAAGAATTGCACCTGCATCAGGCATACGTTCTGTAAGAACATCATACAGATCACGGCCTGCATCACGGTTATGAATAATTACAGGCAGATTATGAGCCTGTGCAATCTCAAGCTGAGTAATAAAAAGTTCAATCTGGCTTCTCTTATCGCCAAACTGTTTAAAATAGTCCAGACCTGTCTCGCCTACTGCAACAACATTAGGCAAAGAGAGATTTTTTTCTATTGTATTAATCCAATCGTGTCCAGGATTTGTTACTTCAGACGGAGCAACACCAACAGCGTGGTAAATTCCCGAAATAGACTTCAAATTCGGATAAACCTTATTAAAATCATAGAGACTATTATTAATGCTGACAATGCGGGCAACTCCGGCCTGCTTTGCCTGTTGAATTACGCGCAATTGCTCAATAGGATCATCGTAAATCAGCCCGATGTGAGCGTGAGTATCAAAAAACTTCATGATTATTTCTTCCTAAAGATGAGTTATACTTTACATTAAAGATACCATAGTAATGATTAAACGTCAAATTTTATCGGCAGACCTTGACTGTATGATGGGTAAATGCGTAGTGGAGAAACATACCGGACTGCATCGAGGGGTATTTGGCGCTTAGCCATAAAAAAAATCCTGCGGTTTTCGCTTGCGAAAACCGCAGGATTTTTTCACAAAAACCAGCTCGCCCGCAGTCCGAGTATGTTTCGCAACGAGAGCATTCACCCATCATATTTTGACTAAGTCGTGCCGATAATATAAGAGGATTATCCCATCTTTAATCAGATGGGGTGACACGTTTGACTTAATTTATCTATATATGGTATAATTTTGAGAATATGTCAAAGACTCAGAAAGCTTTGAAGAAATTTGAAAAACAGGTTGCCTCAAACGTTAGCCATGGCTTTGGTGCTTTTACACACAAGGTCGGCGGCTTCTTTGTGCACATTTTCAAAGTTTTTGACAGCAAGCTTACAATCATGATTGTTCCTCACTCACAGAGCAAGGTAATCAACTTCCAGACAAATGTGTTTGCACTCATTCTGGGAATCCTTGTTACAGTCGGTGTGCTTGCATCCTTCTTCTATTATAACAGACGTTCAATTTCAGCAAATATGGAAATCTCTTCTCTGGTAGAACAGAACCGCGCTACTCTCGCAAGTCTTGATGAACTCCGCGACGAAAACGCAAACCTCTTCCAGGCTGCAAAACGTTTCCAGACTTCTCTTTCTCAGAGCCTTTCACTTCTTGGAATTGATCAGGTAAAGAACAATTCAGAAAACTCAGCTTCTAACGGCGATCTTTCTGCACTCTTCTCTTCTACAGAAGTTACTCAGGGGTCTCTTAAAGAAGTTGCCGATGTAAAAGAACTTACAAACTATCTTGAAGATGCTGTAAAGCCAATCGAACAGATTGGAAAAATGCTCAAAACTCAGCAGAACCTCTTTACAGAAATCCCAAGTATCTGTCCTGTAAAAAATCCTAACTATCATATTTCTATGGCCTTTGGTCCAAACATCCACCCGCTCAACGGAAGCTGGTACATTCATAAGGGTATGGACTTCTCAACCTGGCGTTCCGGAGATGCAGTTCTTGCTACAGCTTCTGGTCAGGTTGTAACAGTAGGTTTTGATAATTCTTTTGGTAATTACGTAATCATTAAACATAACCATGGTATGTATACACGTTATGCACACCTTCAGTATGCAAGAGTTAAAAAAGGTGAAGCTGTAAGCCAGGGACAGGTAATTGGAGCAATCGGTAATACTGGTGTTTCAACCGGTCCTCACCTCCATTATGAAGTTCATATTGGTTCTGATGTAGTTGATCCTGCAAAATATATCAACATCAATTTTTCAAAATAGGTTCCTATGGCTCTACGAACAGATGACATTTCAATCAACACAATCATTGGAAAGGGTTCTGCTATTTCCGGTAACATGAAGGTTAACGGCTTTATCCGCATTGACGGTGATATTGACGGCAGCCTTGAAACTGATGGAAATGTAATCGTAGGTGAAAATGCCAGAATCCGCGGAGACCTTACTGCAAAATCAGTTATAATTGGTGGAATCATAAAGGGAAATATTAAAGCAAACGAAAGCGTAAAGATTCTTGCCGATGCCGCTGTTATAGGCGACGTTATTTCCCGCAAGGTTCAGGTTGATGGCTCTGCCCTTATTCATGGCCACTGCATTTCCATTAAAGATGAAGCTGAATACGGAAAGATTTCCAGTGAATACCTTCAGTCCAGAGCCATTAAAGAAAAGGTTAGTCTGTAGATGGCAGAAATTGATTCACTGGGAGCAAATTATTACTACTCAGGCGTTCAGAATGCCACAAACGAAGCTATAAAGCGCAATACAAAAAAAGAAGAAATCCGCAAAGCCGACAAGGCAAAGAAACTTGATTTTGGAAAACTCCTTAAAGGTGATGAGGTAGAAGAGCCTCAGTTTATTGCAGACGGTCTTCCAATTGAAGTCCGCTCAATGTCTATTGATGACGCCGCTGTATATCTTGCAGATGCTGTTTCTTTAGCAGGTAATGATTTTTCAGGAGAGCAGACTCAGGAAAATCTTGAAAAGTTTAAAACTGCAGTAAGTCAGTTTATCAGATTTGTGATTGTAAATAATTTTTCTGTAGATATCAAAAAGAGAAAAGCCCGTCCCGGTAAAGCCAGACAGCCTTCAAGACTTTTTGTTTTTTCCGACTATTCCATGCCGCCTGCAAATCCAAAGCCTAGAGTAAGCATTGAAGTCATAAATGAAAAACTGGATGCCCTTGCCCGCGAAACACTTTCTGCTCAATCAAATAACTTAAAAATTCTTGCCCAGGTAAATGAAATAAAAGGTCTTATTGTAGACTTGATGAGTGCATAATTAGTGAGGTATACTTAAAAAACTATGAGTGATATTTTCGAAACTGATATAGATGATGAGAACGAAAACCTTTCGTCTCTTGAAGATAATGACATTGCGGAAGCAACTTCCGAAAACCTTGTTTTCGACTATCCGCTTTATCACCTTAAATTAGATTATTCCTGCGAAACTCTTTATGCTAAAACTCCTGACAATAAAATGCAGCTGAAAGGCGGTGATTATGTTGTTGTCCCTACCCGCTATGGTAAGGATATGGCAAGAGTTCTTGGAGTTTCTAAAAAGCCTATTGGAATCAAACAGGCTGATATTGTTACTATAGACCGCAAGGCAAACGAAGCCGACTTAAAACGCCGCGAAGAACTCATTCAGAAAGAAAAAGATGCTTTCCCTATTTTTAAGGAAAAGGTTGCAAATCATAAGCTTGATATGAAGCTTGTTGAAACACACTTTTTGTTTGATGAACAGAAGGCTCTCTTCTTCTTCAGTTCAGACAGCCGTGTAGACTTCCGCGAGCTTGTAAAAGACCTTGTTTCTGTATTTAAGATGAGAATTGAGCTTCGCCAGATTGGTGTACGAGACGAGTCACGCATTACCGGAGGCCTTGGTGTTTGTGGCCGCCCATTCTGCTGCCACGGAGTTTCTGACAAGCTTCGCCCTGTATCAATCAAAATGGCAAAGGACCAGAACCTTTCTTTGAACTCTATGAAGATTTCGGGCCAGTGTGGTCGCCTGCTATGCTGTCTTTCATACGAATACGACTGGTACAACGAGGCCCGCAAGAGCCTTCCAAACGAAGGTGTTCGCCTTTCTTACGACGGAACAGACTTCCGCATTACAGAAGTAAATCCTCTTACCTCTATGGTACGTATGCTGGGAGATGACGGCCGCTTACTCGAAGTAAACGCAAAACGTTTCTACCGCGATGGCAACAGGTGGAAGATAAATTAGCCGAACGCTTTTCTTAACGTTTTTCTTGAAATTCCAACATTATGTTTTATAATATAATGTACTATGATTTACATTAAGAAGTGGACAGACTATTACGAAGATTTTTTCCCTATAGAACCTAACCAGCTTGAATTCTTCACAGCTATGGGAAACGAGTTTACAACTCCGGCTAAATTTTTAAGCGTAGAGTGCGGGCCTGCATTACTTTCGGAAAAGCTGCAGGAAAAACACGATGTAACTCTTACGGACTCTTTTGCAGAGTTTGTTCAGATTGCAAATACACGTCAGGCAAATAAGGAAAACCCAGCCCATGTATTCAATTTGAATCCGGCAGATATTGCCCGCTATCTTGGTAAAAACTTTTTTAATGTTGTCGTTTGTCTCTGTTACCGCATTATCTTTATGAAAGACCGCACCCTTATCAAAAAGTTCCTTTTTGATTCTAAAATGCTTCTTTCTGAAGGCGGCTACCTTGTTCTTGATATCTTAAACTTCTCTAAATATGATTTCTCTGAAACAAAGATTGAGCTGCCTCCTAAAAAAGCAGAGCGCGCAACCTTGTATTCTTCTGTAATCAAAAATTCCGATTCTGTTCAGTATAAGCTTTTCCAGCATGTTGTTACTGCCGGCGGAAAAGTGATTGATGAAGTAAAAGACGAACTTGTCTGCCCAATCAGTATGGAAACTATCCGCTCTTTCGCAAAAGAAGTAGGCTATTCATCAGTTGAATTCTACAACGATTACAAGAAGACTCCTTACACAAACGACTCAGACAAAATTATCTGCGTACTTAAAAAATAACGGTGGTTTCGATAGGCCCGCCTTCGCGGGCACTCAACCACCGTATCGACTAACAATCTGTTTTTCATTAAAATAGTACGTTATGAAAGCTACAAAAACAATTATCTCTACACTGCGTGAAGCTCCAAACGACGCAGTTATTGCAAGCCATCAGCTTATGATGCGCAGCGGTCTTATCCGCAAACTTGGAAACGGACTTTATGCTTACATGCCATTCGGATTCCGTTCTTTAATGAAAGTTGAAAAAATTATCCGCGAAGAACTCGACAACGCAGGTCTTCTCGAAATCAAACCTACAGTAATCGTACCCGGTGATTTATGGAAGGAATCTGGCCGCTGGGATAAAATGGCAGGCGAAATGCTTACAGCTCAGAACCGTCAGGGCCAGGACATGGTAGTTTCTCCTACAGCAGAGGAAGCATTTACAGCTATCGTTCGCGACGGACTTTCTTCTTATAAACAGCTTCCATTCACACTCTATCAGATCAATACAAAATACCGCGATGAAATCCGTCCCCGCTATGGTGTAATGCGTGGCCGCGAATTCACAATGATGGACGCTTATTCTTTTGATAAAGATCAGGCTGATTTGGATGCTTCTTATGACAACGTAGCTGCCGCTTACCGCCGTATCTTTAAGCGCATGGGTCTTACAACAATTTCTGTAAAGGCCGACACAGGTTCTATGGGTGGTTCTGGTTCAGAAGAGTTTATGGTTGAATCAGAAGTTGGTGATGATACATTACTTCTTTGTCCAAACTGCGATTATGCCGCAAACGTTGAAAAGGCTGCCTGCAAGACTGAAGTTCCACTCGACTCAAATGGTCAGCCACAGAAAAAGACAGACCTCGCAATTGAAGAAGTTGCAACTCCAAACGTATTCAGCATTGAAGATATGGAAAAGTTCTTTGGCGAAAAGCCAACTACCTTCCTCAAAGCTCTTGTTTACAAAGTTTACAACTGTGCCGTCGATTTGTCTGCAACTGAATTCTACAAGAACGCTCAGACAGTTACAGAAGGTGGCGTAACTTATATTCCAGAGACTTTCTTCTGCGTATTGATTCGTGGAGACCTGGACGTAAACGAAACAAAGCTTGCTGCTGAGTTGAAGGCAAGCGGTGCTGAATTGGCTAGTGATGAAGACGTTTTGAAATACAGTGGTGCTCCACACGGCTTTGTTGGACCAGTTGGAATTAAGATTCCTGTAATTGCAGATAAATCTACTATTGATATGCACGACTGTATCGCAGGCGCAGGCAAAAACGGCTTCCACATTAAGCACGTTGAACCAGGCCGCGACTTCACACCATTTATGACTGTAGATGTTCGTACCTGTAAAGAAGGCGACGCTTGTCCTGAATGCGGTGGCAAATTCTACATGAAGAAAGGTAACGAGCTTGGACATATCTTTAAGCTTGGAACAAAATATACAAAATCTATGAACGTAACTTACCTTGGAGAAAGCGGAAAGCCTGTAACACCTCTTATGGGATGTTATGGTATTGGTGTAGACCGTACACTGGCAAGCATCATTGAAGGTCACCACGACGACAAGGGAATCATCTGGCCTATGACTGTTGCTCCATATCAGGTAGCAGTTATCCCAATCCAGTACAAGGACAAGATGAAGGAAGTTGCAGATAAGATTTATGAGGATTTGAAGGCAGACGGAATCGAAGTAATTCTCGACGACCGCAACGAACGCCCAGGCGTTAAGTTCACAGACTCAGAGCTTATCGGCTATCCTATCCGCATCGTAGTCGGCGACAAGAATCTTCCAAACGTAGAAATGAAGCTCCGTCAGGATGCAGAGGCTACTCTTGTTCCAGCTGACGAAGTTGCTAAGAAGGCAGCTGACATCGTTCGCGAAGAACTCAAGAAATTGAACGCGTAAATTAAATTCCTCACAGAGAACACGGAGGACACAGAGATTTTTTCATATCAAATGAAACTCTGTGTCCTCTGTAACTCTATGAGAGGTTAATCATTTTAAATCATATAAAAGGATTCCTTATGAAAAAGTTATTAGTATCAATCATAACATCAATCATCATAACTACTGCCGCTTTTGCCCTTCCTGGCTTTACTTCTTTTATCCCGGACTCTGCAGGCGAGTATGTTTACTACCGCGATACATCTTTTACCCGCGAAAGCTATATCGGAATCCTTGGATATGATGATTCCACCATACAGATCCGCTATTTTGCACCACAGGATGATACTGCAATGCTTCCGGCAAAAGAAATTGCAATTCTCGTTACTGTAGATCCTAAGGCAGACTTCTGGAATATGACCGGAGAAAAAATCATCTCTACAATTCTCCCGGATACAGATGATACAGATATCGTAAACTACCTTCACGACCTTCTTTACGAATTTTCTGCCCGCCGCATTTCTCAAGTTGCAGTTGAATCAGGTAAAGAAATAGTAGATCAGGATTATGCTCAGTTCGGCGGCAAAGTTGCACTTACCTTTGATGCCCGCATTCCGCTTTTCAACATCAGAACTATTGCAGACGAAAAAGGAAATAAGGTTTTTGACTGCGTAACAATCGGTACAATCAAATCAAGCGAAGATAAAAGCTTTGAAGCCTTTAAGGGAGTGTCTGCTCCTAAACCTGCAGTATCAAAAGAAACCCGCAAAGCCACAAAGTCTAAGGTATGTAAGTTTGAAAACCACCAGGTTACTCTGGATGAAGACTGGGAACAGAAAATGGAAAACTTCTGGACTCTGGGAAATGACTCTCTTATTACAATGTCGATGCTGCCAAAGGTTGCAGAAAATCAGATTTTGAATGATTTATATGTTGAGCGAAAACTTCTTGAAAGCACAGAAGGCTCATATACAGACTTTCAGAACTGCGAAATCACCTATACTCAGGCAAAAGACAGCTATAAGATTGTAAGCACATCTTACTTCCCTGAAAGCAATATCAACGTATACCTTACCAAACTGCTTACCCGCAATAAAGAAGGCGGCTTTGATTATTTTTCGATTTCGACCTATCAGGCAGCATATCTCAAATCACCGTCTTATTTTGATAAGATTGTGAAGTCATATAAATAAAAAAAAAGAACCAGCTGTCTGCCTTTCAAAAACGCGGTTGTGACTACACTGACAAGGAGTCAAGCTCCTTGCAGTGCACCACAAAGTGTTTTTGTAAGTCAGCCATCTGGTTCTTTTTTTCCGTGTAATTTTTTACAATCTTATCAAATTAAAACGAGCTTCTCGAAAGGGGGCTCGCAATCAATACGCCTTCACTGCCTAAATAATCGCGCTTTTCCCCTTCAATCAGGAACTGTACACTGTTTACTGTTGAGAAGGCAGTTGCGGTATAGACAATCTGCTCCAGCTGATGGATATAGCCTTCTACACCGTAAGTATTGATTTCAAAGGCTTCATTAAAGTTCAAATAAGCAACACCACCAGACACCTTTGCACTGAGCAGTTTTGTTCCGGCTGGAATAAGAGTCATACAGTTGCGCTCAGCAGACTTAGTTGTATCCGGCCCCTGAAGCAGCAGATTTATTGCAGTTGTAAGAGGTGAATCACTCTTAGGTACCTTACGTTTAATAACCTGACGAACAACAGCCCCGTCTCCGTCAATATTTACAAAACAGAGCTGAAGCTCAGTATTAGCAGGCTTAGCGGGCTCTTTTTTAGGCTCTTCAGGCTTTTTCTCTGAAGGTTTTACAGTTTCTGCAGGTTTATTAGATTCAGTGCTTGTTTTGTCGGTATCTTTTACTTCCGGTTCGCTGTAAACAAGCGCAGAGGTGTCTTCCGGCTCAATTTTTATAGTAATTTCATCGTTTTTAAGAGGAATAGTATCGTTTTTCTTAGGCTCAGCCGGCTCATGGTTCTCAATTACAGTTGGAGTAGTTCCAAAAACCTTATCAAAAAAGGCAGTTTCCTTGAGATTAGTAAAAATCTGGTCTTTCTTTACCAGGAAAACAATCAAAATAACCAGCAGCCCCAGCAAAACACAAGCTGCCGCAAACAAAGTACTATTTTTCTTAGATGATTTTTTTTTCTGTGCCATATTTTCATTATCGGCATTTTAAATCCCCGGTTTATAGGAATTAATGAATATTAGCATATGTACAGTCTTTTTGCCGTAAGATAAAAAAAACAGGGCAAACAACATCATCCTGTTGGTTGCCCTGTTTTATTTTATCTGGAGGCAATAATCAGCTTATTTAGAAGCGAGGTACTCGTTAATTCCCGCAGCAGCCTTTCTTCCTTCACCCATAGCGAGGATTACAGTTGCAGCACCGAGAACGATGTCTCCACCAGCCCATACTTTTGCGTGGTGAGTAGCCTGCTTTTCGTCTACGAGAATGTGGCCGCGCTTGTCGGCGTCGAGGCCTGGAGTTGTGCTTACGAGGAGTGGGTTTGATCCGTTTCCGAGAGCAACAATCATTGCATCACATGGAACGTCGTGCTCTGAGCCTGGGATAGGCACTGGAGAGCGGCGTCCTGATTCGTCTGGTTCACCGAGTTCGTAGCTGAGACAGCGTACGCCAACAACCTTGCCTTCTTCGTTACCAAGTACTTCTACAGGGTTTTCGAGGAAGCGGAAGTTTACGCCTTCTTCTTCTGCGTGGCCAATCTCTTCGAGACGGGCTGGCATTTCATTTCTTGTACGGCGGTAAACAACATCAACAGTTTCTGCTCCAAGGCGGAAGGCCATGCGGGCAGCATCCATTGCAACGTTTCCGGCACCACAAACAACTACGTGCTTTGCTTCGTAAATTGGAGTTGCGGCATGGTCTTTATCGTAACCCTTCATGAGATTTGCACGGGTAAGATATTCATTTGCTGAGAATACACCAATGAGGTTTTCTCCAGGAATGTTCAGGAACTTTGGAAGACCTGCACCAGTTCCAACGAAAGCAGCATCAAAGCCCTTTTCTGAAAGAAGCTGATCCAGTGTATCTGTACGGCCAACAAGGAAGTTTGTTTCAAACTTTACGCCGATTTTCTTAAGATTTTCAATTTCGTCCTGAACGATTTTCTTTGGAAGACGGAATTCAGGAATACCGTACATCATTACACCACCACACTTGTGGAAGGCTTCGAATACAGTAACTTCGTGACCAGCACGTGCACAATCTGCAGCAACTGTAAGACCTGCAGGACCAGAACCAATAACTGCAACCTTCTTTCCTGTAGCCGGAGCAACCTCAGGCATTGTTACCTGATTGTTTTCGCGCTCCCAGTCTGCAACAAAGCGTTCCAGGCGGCCGATAGAAACAGCCTTTTCTGGGTTCTTCCAAACCTTACCAACAGTACACTTACCCTGGCACTGCTTTTCCTGAGGACAAACACGTCCACAGATTGCAGGCAAGAGGGAAGTCTTTTTGATTGTATCAACAGCGGCCTTAAAGTTTTCGTTAGCAATTTCGCGGATAAAGCCCGGAATATCGATATTGACAGGACAGCCTTCCATACAGAAAGGTTTTGCACACTGAAGACAGCGGTTAGCTTCTACGATAGCCTGTTCCTTGCTGAAGCCAAGGGCAACCTCGTCCATCTGGCGGGCACGAACCTTTGGATCACGGGCAGGCATTTCCATCTGTGGAATGGCATTGCGGTCTTTAGCAGTGAGCTTGCCGTTAGCCTTAATCAAATCATTAATTTTCTTAAGTTCTTCTGTTACATTAATTGCCATTTTTCTGCTCCTACTTTTCGATACCAAGACCAATCTTGCACTTGTGGAAATCTTCCTGCTCGCGTGGCTTGAAAGACTTCATACGCATCATCATGTTGTCCCAGTCTACAATGTGAGCATCGAACTCAGGCCCGTCTACACAAACGAACTTTGTTTCGCCGCCAACGCTTACACGGCAGCCACCACACATTCCGGTTCCGTCAATCATAATTGTGTTCAAAGAAACTGTAGTCTTAACACCGTATTCCTTAGTTGTAGCAGCACAGAACTTCATCATGATTGGAGGTCCAATTGCAATTACTTCTGCTGGAGGGCACTGGCTTTCACACATTTCCTTTACAGGAACAGTTGATACACCCTGGCGGCCGGCAGAACCATCATCAGTCATAATGATTACTTCGTCTGCAAGAGCCTTCATTTCATCAACATAAATCAGCAAATCTTTATTGCGGGCACAGATAACCATGATTACCTTGTTACCGATAGCCTTGTGAGCCTGAACGATAGGATAACATGGAGCTACACCAAAACCACCACCTACTACAAGTACAGGGCGGTCATATTTTTCGATTTTAGATGGATTTCCAAGAGGACCGAGCACAGCAGGAAGTTCTTCACCAGCCTCTTTCAAAGAAAGTTTCAAAGTAGATGCACCAACAGCCTGGAAAACGAGAGCAATCCAGCCCTCTTCGGCATTTGCATCAGCGATTGTAAGCGGAATGCGCTCACCAAAGTCCAGATCAACCTGAACGATAACAAACTGTCCTGCCTTGCGGTTGCGTGCAATTTCAGGAGCAGTAACCTTCATATAAAATACACCGGCAGAAAGCTGTTTTTTTTCAATAATTTTAAACATCTTCAGTCCTCTTAAAAAATAAATGGTAAATAATTGTATAATATGGGGAGATTTGAGTCAATGACACAAAGGATTATAAATGTCGAAGATTCTAAGGTTGGACTCGGAGCAAAAAAAATAGCCCAAACAAGGCTAAAATCGAAGAAACGTTAAAAAAAGAGTTGCGGCAGCAACTCTTTTTAGTTTCATCAAGATAATGCCTCAAGCGGCGAGACTAGCGAGCCGCCTGTATATTTAGAATCCCACAGTTACATAAGCGTAGGCGCCAACACCAGGTACTGACCAGCTCTTCTTGAAGTCTGAAGACTGTGAAGAAAGTCCTAAATCAATCTGAATAAGGCGGATATTCACAGTTGTTCCAACCTGATGGATAAATACCTGATCTGTATACTCTGTTGAAACACCAAGGCGGAAGATATCAAATACATTTAAAGTAAAACCTACATAGTATTCAGGATAGATTATTGCCTGATCACAGAAAGGACTTCTGATTCCAATACCACCGGCAGCGTGCAAGTTGAAAAGTGTACCGAGCATATTCTTGTCGATATATAAACTTGCCTTAAGAGGACGGTGAACAGCAAGATTTGTTTCAGTACTTGTTATTGTAACATCCTGCTTTGTTGTTTCAGCATTCTGATAATCAGTTACCTTCATCTTGAAGTCAAAGCCAGTTTTTACATTAGACTTGTAATTCAAGTGTCCTGGAAGAACAGGAATACGGCAGGTTGCTCCAATAATAAAGGAATCAGATACATCTACACCAAGTCCGCCGGCGATATCAAAACCATAACCTTTTGTAAAGGCAGCCTGAAGTTTTTCCGGATCGATAACGATTTTACCGTCTGATGTCTGCTGGATTTCAGCAATTGAGTAAACATCCATATCAAGATCCATAGAAGCAATCATGTTACCATCTGTATCATTCTTAACAGTGATTGTTCCGCCAGATTCACGGATAGACACCAATGGAAGGAAAACAGCCGGCTTAACATTAAATCTTACCTTTCCAATCTTAAGACCAAGGTCTACCTGAGAATAGGCAAATACTTCAGTATTATTATCCAGGGTAAACTTTGATTCTTCACCGATCGTGTTACCGTAACCAAGGAAATCAAAAAGACCTTTTCCTACTGTCAGGCTTTCATATACATCCACACCAGCATCAATACCAAGATGGAAGTTTTTGATATTAAGGTTCAATCCAAGATTTGGATTAGCTCCGGCACGAAGATTAAATCCGCTTTCAGGACACTCCTGAGCAAGCTTTTTCAAGTCAATTTCAAGATCCTGGACCAGCAATTCGTTGGCTGTAAAAAGGTTATTTGAAAAATCAACGTCTGTACCAACTTTTATCTCAAAATAGCGCTGAGAAAAGAAGTTCTTGGAAAAGGCTGCAGTAGATATAATTGAAACTGCAAATATACAAGCAAGAATTTTTTTCATATACTACCTCCTTACATTACCTGAATCTTACCGCCAGTTTTGACGCTCAATTCGATATACATATTTACAGCCTTTTCTCGTGGAATAGAGAAAACTGTATCCTGTTCCATTTTAATCACGATATTAGGATTAAAACTTGGGCTTTCCTTAAAGGCATTAAGAGTTCTTCTTGGCAGAGTAATTATCTCTTTTTTGCCAGAATCTGAAATATTTGCCCATTCCATATCTCCATTATTCAACAGATCAATACCAAGCTTCATTGTTCCAGAAGTCTTATGAATTGGAAGTTTATTTGCTGTATATTTAACTGAAATGCTGCTTACTACATCGAGCACCTTTTTAACCTCATTCGGAACTTCAACACTTGATGAACCAGAACCAGAACCTGATCCAGAGCCAGAGCCTGAACCTGAAGCAAGACCTGCCATTGAGCTGAGGTCTAACTGAATGTCATCTGTTACCTTGAAGCGGACAGGGATGTCGATTACAGCATAAATTGTGATTTTTAATCCATCATTCTGAATATCAGATTTTTTGATTATACCACCAACACTTGAAATGCCGTACTCTATACAAAGCTGATCATCTTCCTGAATAGAGGCATCTGAACTGTTGATAATTGATGTTATATCTGCAGTAGCAAGGTATGTTGTTTTTGCAAGATTAGTAATAACTGTTTCACCATCTTTTGCAAATTCAGGAAGAGGCTTATTCTGAATAGTTGTGTCATCAAGAATTGGTACAATAGTAGAAGTACGAGGAACTATTGGAGTTGTTTTTGAACCATAGAACATATTCAGGGAAGCTTCTGCTTCAAGACCTTTAGTTGCAACACAATAAAGATATAAAGGAACTTTATCAAACTCAATTTTATCTGCCATATCAGAACCGATTGAATCTTTCATTCCTTTGAGCAAAGAAGACGGATTAAAATCCATTCCTTTTGCTTCTAATGGAATATTAAAACCGCTGATTCCAGAAACAGCACTTAAATCAAATTCATCCTCTGGAATCAAATCTATGGCATCTGTTAATCCAGAAACCGCAGTAGCTAAATCAATTGTTGCTACCTTCATCTGAAGCATAAAATGCTGGGTTTTTGAATCTGCTTTTTCCGGATAATAGTCCAAAATACTGATATCAGAACTACCATCACCTGCATTATTCATCATAGACGACATATTTAGTTCAGAGTCTAAATCTTTTTCAAAGGTTCCAAGAGAAAACTCATATTCTGCATCTGTTTTTACAGAAACAGTCTGCGGTATTCGCCATGTACAACCGGCTAATGCCAATACTAAGCCTACTGAAATTATAGCGCCTGCTATTCTTTTCATAAGACACCTCCATAAGCCGCTTGTACGGCCAAGTTCAATCAATCATTTCTATATACATTTATCGGATTTCAAATAAAGACTTTTTATATTATTAAATGAGGCCCCTTTTTTGAGCCTCGGATATTGTAACACGCGAGACCCAAAAAAGAAACACTTTTTTTTATAAAAAACTGAGAAATTTCTTATTTTTTATTGTTAAAAAAGGCTGCAAAAGGGTTATAACTCATGCCGTCATCACTGCCAGAATTGTAATTTTTGTCATAAGACTGGCTGCGGCGGTTATCGTCACGGCGATCACGCGCCTGTGAGCCGGAATTTCCAGCAGCACTGCTCTTCTTTACAACTACTACACGGCGGCCATTTCCAGAAGCAGCGGCACCTGCACCAGCATTGTCGCGGCGAGGAGTAGACTTCTGACCTGTTCCGGCACGACTTGCTGCATCACTCTTCAACGAAAGTGCGATACGGCGGCGGTCGCGGTCCAGTTCGATGATTGTAAACTCGTGTACATCACCAACTTTTACAACATCCATAGGGTTTTCTACGAAGCTGTCTGAAAGCTCACTGAGGTGTACAAGACCAGTTTCATGCAAACCGATATCAACAAAGGCACCAAAATCAACTACATTTTTGATTTTTCCGGTTACCTTCATGCCTTCTTTAAGGTCTTCAAACTGCAAAACGCCCTTCTGCATGATTGGAGCTGGATAACCGTCGCGAGGGTCGCGGTTTGGCTTCTGAAGTTCGTCAACGATGTCTTTTACAGTTGTTTCGCCTATGTTATATTTTTCTGCAAGCTTTTTGATTAAATCTGCAGGAACCTTTTCTTTCTTCTGAATATATGGAAGAACTTCGCGGGCTGCATCGTAGTTTTCAGGGTGAACCCAGGTATTGTCGAGAGGGTCTGTGCTTTCTGCAATCTTAAGGAAGCCGGCACACTGCTCAAAAGCCTTAGGTCCAAGGCCTGGAACATTTTTAAGGTCTTCGCGGCTCTTGATTTTACCGTTCTGGTCGCGGTAGGCAACAATTTTCTTTGCTGTAGTAGCGTTGATTCCCGAAACGTACTTCAAAAGCGAATAAGAAGCAGTATTGAGGTTTACACCAACGTTATTTACAACCGAGCCTACAACTTCATCAAGCTGTTCAGCAAGCTTTTTCTGATTTACATCGTGCTGATAAAGACCTACACCAATTGCCTTAGGGTCGATTTTAACGAGTTCTGAAAGAGGATCCTGAAGGCGGCGGCCCATAGAAATTGCACCTCGGATTGTAAGGTCCAGGTCTGGGAATTCTTCGCGGGCAATATCACTTGCCGAGTAAACAGAAGCACCTGATTCATCAACTACTGTATAAACTACATCATTATAGTTATCGCTGATAACCTTGCTTACAATTGCCTGAACTTCCTGGCTGCCTGTACCGTTACCAACTGCTACAACCTGAATGTCGTACTTGTCTATAGCGTCATTAATCATCTTATAAGAACCATCAGGATCTGTAACCTGGAAGAACTTGAAGTAGCCGAGGTACTTACCAGTTTCATCAAGGGCAGCACACTTTGTACCGGTTCTGATACCAGGATCAACACCAAGAACGCGGCTTCCCTTGATTGGCTGAGTCATCAAAAGGTTTTTGAGGTTTTCGCTGAAAATACCGATTCCGTGAACGTCGGCCTCGTCTGCTTCGTCACTGCGGATTTCACGAACAACGGCAGGGCTGAGCAAGCGTACAACACCGTCTTCAATAGCGTCTTTATGGTAGTTATTGTGAATGTCGGCACGGCGCTGTAAATCAGCAATTGCTGCATCAACATCAACATCAATTGTAACTTCGAGAGCACCTTCGCGCTCACCGCGGTTAATTGCGAGAATACGGTGAGGCTTTACCTCGTTCAAAGGCTCACTGTAATCCCAGTACATTTTGTAGGTAGAAGTATTTTCTGCAACAGCGGCATCCTGACCTTCCGGAACAATACCCTTAGTTTTGATTGTACCGGTTCTCATATAAAGGTCGTGAACAGCTTCGCGGTTAGAAGTTTCCTGCGAAACGCGCTCTGCAATAATATCTTTTGCACCGGCGAGAGCGTCCAGGGCAGTCTCTACGTTAAGAGCCGGGTCTTCATTATCAGTTTTGATATATTTTTCTGCTTCCTTTTCGCAGGCAGCATCATCATTATCAGCTAAAATAAAATCAGCCAGAGGTTCAAGGCCTTTTTCTGCGGCAAGCATGCCGCGGGTCTTCTTCTTTTTCTTGAACGGAGCCCAAAGATCTTCGAGGGCTGTCATTGTAGTTGCTGACATAACTGCATTGTACAAAGTGTCAGTAAGTTTTCCCTGAGCAAAAATGCCTTTTACAATTTCAAGGCGGCGGTCTTCAAGGTTATGATATGATTTATAGAGGTGGTCACAGTCGCGAACCTGAACCTCATCAAGATTGTCATGCTTTTCCTTGCGGTAACGGCTGATGAAAGGGATTGTACATCCTTCTTCAACCAGGCTGATAACAGCACTCACCTGCTGCACGCGGATGTTCAATTCTTCCGCGATTTTTTTCATAATTTCCACTTCATTAACTGAAAGTGCGTCGATAGTTTCTTGTGTAAATTCCATAGTGGGAGTTATTGTAGTGAAAAGGTGATGATTTTGGAAGTGGTAAAACCTGAGCTCCCGCATTATAAAACAAAATTAAATAAACATTGGCTCCCAGTCGCGTCTTCGTGATTCAAAACCGCGCAATAATGCGCTACACGCTTTTTGTGGCATAGAAACTATGGAACTGCCGCTAGGCGGCACCACAAAAAGAGTGTTTTTGAATCACGGTCCGCTCCTTCGCGCCAACATTTATGAAAGCATTTATAATGCGGCAACTATGTCTACTCTACTGATTATCGTCCCCAGATTTATCACTATCAATGACTTCCAATTCATCATCAACAACTTCCGCTTCGTTAAGTTCGTGATACATCTGATCCAGAATCGCATTACAATTCATACACATCAGCTTATAAAGCGAAGGCCCCAAAAGTCCCTTAGTTCGAGAATCAAGACCGCTTGTTCCCGCAGAATTAATAAAGGCAAAGACATAGAGCATATCACCGTTTACAGGACGTTCCATTACGAGAACTGCATCTGAACGGAAAAGGAAACCACGGATATTAAAATGAATGTCTTTTATTTTTTCGTAAAGCTGGATTTCAAGGTCGGTACCTGATATAAGAATAGTAAAATGAGAAAGACTTATATCCTGCAAAGTTCCTGTAATTGAATCGTTAAACTGACCATAAGTATAAGTATATGTACAGGCAGAAGTACACAAGGCTCGGATAGTCTTTCGTCTTCCCTGAGCCTGGTTTGCATACAGGAGTCTGGCAATTAAATCAAAATTATGATTTTTCTGATATTCCAGCTGAACACAACCACAGCGAACTCCCATTTCATAAAGGTATTTGCGCTCAATCAGAGACTTTTCAGCCTTTGTCTGACGTTTTGCATACATAATGCCAACGGAGTCGGGATTTTTATATTCCTGAAGATATTCATAGATGTAATCATCCCAGTCTAATCCGGGTAGATTATAATCTATATTGAAAAAAATGATTAAATCCTTAAAGAGAGATGTTATTACCTTAACCTTTTTTTTGATATTTATACGTTTGTCAAAAGGAACAAAATAACACTCATAGCCTAAAGCAAAATAATCTTCGAGATAGGATTCAGGCATTAATGAGGTGTCTGGTAAAATAAAGAAAGTCTTGCGGCCAGTTACAATGTCATTTACAGAAATACCCAAAGCACACCTCTAATCTATGCTATTATATAACAGAAATTTAAAAAAACAACTGATTTATTAGGCTTAGATAAAATGAGTAATTGAGTGATGTTCGATCATCTTTGTCTTTACAGCTACTATGTAGCTTCCTACCATTGCAGTAAGAGTATCAAAGGCAGCAGCAAAAGAACAGGTTATCATAGCAGCAGGCTTTAACAAAAGGAAGCTTGTTTCAAAGCCGCGTGCATATTTTGAACACAAAATTGTAAGAAGAACAAAGGCTCCTCCCGAAGGGATTCCTCCAAGAAGGAAGGAAAGACCAAAGGAAAGTCCGAAAATCCATAAAATATCAGATACCGGAATACTCAAACTAGAATAAGAACGCCAGATCAGGATAAATGAAATTGTTGTAACAAGGGCAGAACCACCGCGGGCAAAAATTGCAAAAAGCGGATATGTATAACCACGGCAGCGGCGGCGGATTCCAAGACTATCGCGAAGATGGCGGTTTGCAAGAGGAATTACAAGATTTGAATCTCCACCAAAGAAAGCAAGGGTCAATGGAGCAATACTTGCATAAAGCACCTTGTAAGGATGAGGATCATGACATACAAAATGAAGAATAAGCGGATAAATAATTCCTGCAACGATCACAAAATCTACCAGGAACATAACTATCATTGGAGTAAAGATTCCAGGCTCAATTACCTTGCGGAAATCCATAGTCCAGTAGCATACAATAGCGATACAGAGGATTGCCATTATTTCTGTAAAGAAGTTTGCAATGTTATAAAAAAGATTTGAAAGTGAATCAGCAAGGGCAAAAACCGGCTTAAAGGCAATTTCTTCAGAAGCGCTTTCCCATCCTATTATAAAGGCAAAAACAAGACAAACTAAAAGGAAAGAACCTTCTCGTAAAGCGTCAAAACCTGAATAAGGGAAGAGAGAAAGAATCATTCCCTTTACATCAAGAGAAAAAGCCTCTGTAGCTACATCAACTGTAATTGGAATACGAGGAAGTTTTACAATCAAAATAGAAGCAAGGCCTACGAGGGTAAGGATAAGTGTTGAGGCTACTATAATAAGGAAAGTAAGTCCTGTAGTCTTTAAAAGGAGTTTGGAAGTTCTAAGCTTGCATACTGCAACAACTGCACTTGTAAAAAGCAGAGGAACAACAACATATCTTCCGATTCTTATAAAAAGTTCCGTAAGGAAGGTAACTGCATTTGCAAAAGCAGCATTTTCTGTAGGAAGAATAAAGGCTGCAAGCACACCTAAAGCAAGACCAATTAAATATTTAATCCAAACTTTCATAGTATATCATTATAACATAGTATGGATTGCAATGCCATAGTATGTTATAATCAAAACATGTCTAACACGCTGTTTATAGGAAAAGATTTGCCAGACGGGCTGAATTTTGCAGAAACTCTGGCAGATTCCGGACGCTCGGTATTTACTATTGCTAAATCTGAAGCCGATGCCGCTAAATTTGATTCAGAAAAGATTTATGCTACAACCTGGAATAAATCTTCGGCAGTTTCTTCACATTCTGTTTTGATTAAGGCAGAAACAAAGCTGGAAACCCTGGATGAGATCCTTTTTTACTTTGATGCTTCTAATTTCTGCTCTCAATTTGAGCTGGATCGTACAGAAGATATTTCTAACGGAATTGATACTATGATCAGCGGATTTGTTTTTGCTGCAACAGAGCTTTTAAAGCGTATTGACCAGACAAAAGAAAAGATTTCTGTTTTATTTCTTGTAAAAGAGTATCCTTCTAAATATGATATGCTTTCTACCAAAACTACAGGTCTTGTACCTGCAAGCACAATTGTTAGTGCCGCACAGGCAGCCTTTTGTGCACTGGCAGAAAGTTTTTCTACAAATGTTGCAGACCGCGACTTCCTTTCTGTAATTCTTGCAAAATGCGCCTATTCTAATGAGCTTTATAAAAATGAAGATGGTATTGCAGAATGGGTAGTTTCTGCTTTTGAGTCTGTAAAGCAGCTGAAAAATCCGCAGACTGTAAAACAGGCAACTGTTTGGAACAAAGTTGGCGGAAAGGTTGCAACAGGATTTTCATTATTCAAATAAAGGAATATCATGAATTATAATATTTATATTGATTATGCAATAAGAATTGGTGTCAGTTTTGTATGCGGCTTTTGTCTTGGAATTGAGAGAAAGTCTCGCCAGCATTCGGTTGGTATACGAACCCTCGTTTTAATCAGCATTTCTTCATGTCTGCTTTCTATTCTTTCTATATATATGGCAGAAGCCTTTAATGTTACAGGTGACCCTACCCGTATTGCTGCCGGAGTTGCTTCGGGAATCGGTTTTATTGGTGGTGGTGCCATTATGCGCTACGGCCTTAATATCCGTGGTCTTACTACTGCCGCAATCATCTTTACTGCTTCGGCTGTTGGCCTTGCCTGCGGTGCTGCCCTTTATGTTCCAGCCCTGCTTACAATGCTGGCTCTGGCAGTTGTACTTTTCATCATGAACCGTCTGGAAAAGAAGATTTTCCCTGCTGCCAAATCTAAGCTCTTTACTATAACCTTTGAGGGAACCAGCGTACAAAAAGAAACCTTATCGGAAATTATGCTTCGTTACGGCTTTATTATTCATGATATGAATATTGAATATAATAAGCCTGCAAATCAAACTACACTTGTATTTACAACTAAGACCCCAGACAGACTCAGCCTGGTTGATTTTATCAATGAAATTGAAAAACTGGATAAATTAGTGAATTTTAAATTAGACGATAAAGTAGCTGACTAGAGACGAGTAACTACAACCGAATTATCTGCGTTACTGAAAGGTGCTGGAATATATTTGTCTGCTTTCCAGTCGTTTTCCCAGCGGCAGCCATCCAAAAGATATCTGAACTGATATTCGCGATCTGCAGCAAGGTCAAGGGTTACAGAAAAACTTCCATCGTTTCCAAGGGTAAGGGGTGTATCAGTACTGCTCCAGCTGTTAAAGTCGCCGGCAAGGTTAATGGTCTTGGCACCCTGAGCAGCTTCCTTAGAAACTGTAAAGGTAACTGTGCAAGTCTGCTTATCTTTTGAAAAAGACTTTTTAAGTGACATTAATAAACTCCTGAGTTTTTTCTTTTTCCCCTAACCTTTTATAGTAAAAATATTGCATTTTTCTATTTTATGCAATATAGTATGGAGACTTAATTACATTTCATCATTTCCGCCGATTTATCCAAATTGCAGGGCGGACATCTTCTCGTATGAGGAGATAAATCTTGCTAAATAGGGGACTATATATGTCTGTCTTATCTAACAATCATTATTTATTTACTTCTGAATCTGTAGGTGAAGGTCACCCGGATAAACTTTGTGATCAGGTTTCTGATGCAGTTCTCGACTACTGTCTTTCTCTGGACAAGGACGCACACGTTGCATGCGAATCTTTCTCTACAACTGACTTTCTGATGGTTGGTGGTGAAATCGGTTTCCAGAATATTAAGGTTGATGCTGAGTTTACAAAGAAATTCAATGCTCAGGTAGAAAAAATTGCCCGCGGTGTTGCTCTCGACATCGGTTATAACGCTCCGGAAATTGGTCTTGATGGCGCTAACTGTCTTTTCATGAACCGCCTTCACGCACAGTCAGCTGATATCAACCAGGGTGTTGTAGGAAAAGGTCTTGATGAATACGAAGGACAGCAGGGTGCCGGAGACCAGGGTATGATGTTCGGATACGCTTGTAACGAAACTCCAGCTTTGATGCCTGCTCCAGTTTATTATTCACATCAAATTCTCCTTCGTGCTCATGAACTCCGCCATTCAGGCAAAATTGCATGGCTCCGCCCTGATGCAAAGTCTCAGGTAACAATTGAGTATGATGAAAACAACAAGCCTTGCCGCATTGATACAGTTGTAGTTTCACACCAGCACAATCCTGATGTTGATTACGACACAATCAAAAAGACAATTATCGAAGAAATCATTAATCCTGTTCTTGAACCAACAGGTCTTTTGAAGGGCGACACAAAATACTTTATCAACCCAACTGGAAAATTCGTAATTGGTGGACCAGACGGAGACTCTGGACTTACAGGACGCAAAATCATCGTAGATACATACGGTGGAATGGGTCGTCACGGTGGTGGTGCTTTCTCAGGAAAAGATCCTTCTAAGGTAGACCGTTCAGCTGCTTACATGGCTCGCTACATTGCAAAGAACGTTGTTGCAGCTGGCCTTGCAGACCGCGCCGAAGTTGAACTTGCTTATGCAATTGGTGTTCCTTTCCCTGTTTCTATCATGGTTGAAACCTTTGGAACAGAAAAGGCTCCACGCAACAAGATTGAAGCAGCTGTAGAAAAGGTATTCGACTGTACACCCGCCGGAATCATTAAGACTCTTAATCTTAAACAGCCAATCTACCGCAAGACTGCATCTTACGGACACTTTGGCCGCGAAGGCTTCCCTTGGGAAAAGACTGATAAGGTTAATGAATTAAAGGCCGCTTTGAACTAGATCCCCGGGTCAAGCCCGAGGATGACATTGCCCGGTTCTTCTATAAAACTGCCCGAAACGACTTGTTGTTTCGGGCAGTTTTTTTTCCCTTCGTTATACCCTTATATCTGAATCAGGCGAAATATCAGTTTCTACAGTTTGATTAAGTGGATCAGAATTCAGCATTATATAATCATAACCTTTTACTCTGATAAAAATAAAATCACCTTTATTCAACATTTCTTCAATCTGTGATAAACAGCTGGCAGCATAAATATTTGCAGTTCCATCATCCTGCTTTTTATAAAAGACGGTGGTGTCATAATAAAAACTACATTCAGCATTAGTCTCTGTCAAATAATACATATAATATGGCTTATTTTCATATTCAGTAAGAACTTCACGGACAGAAAATTTATTCTGATATTTAAATGGAGGATAAAGCATTCTACCGCCTTCGTTATAATCGTTATCAACAATTATTCTCACGCGTTTATATTTCATATCCTTTCCGGTTACCTGCCACCAGTGCCAGTTTTTTTCATAACAATTAAGGCCAAAGCTGTATTTTTTATTAAAATCTTTAATTAAAAGATCAGAATTCAAATTGAATATTACAAATTTTCCAGGCTGAACAAGAATATCCTGAGTTTTCATAACAGATAAAAGTTCCTTATTCATCTTTTTTGTATCACCAATATATGCATAAACTGTCAGAGCCCTGGAAGACCGGTTAAAAAACTCAAAAGCAAAGGTACATTCTTCTTCAGAATGAGCATAATAATCTGCTAACTCAGCTTTAGTGTTCTTTGAATCAAATTTTGTGCTCGCACAACCAATAAACAATCCTGTAAAAACAAGAGACAAGGTAAGATAAAAAATCTTTTTTAAATTATTTATTTCTTTCATATATTCAATATATATGATTTGTTCTTATATTTCAAATCAGAATTAACGCATAGTATTTTTGTATCAATCTGCTTGAGGATACTGAGCGTATATACTATTCTATATATATGACACTCTTATCTGAAAAAGAAATGATTGAAGTATTTACTAGATGGCGTTCACAAAATCCAAACCCTGCTTCGGAACTAGATTATGTAAACGCTTTTACTTTATTAGTTGCCGTTGTGCTCAGCGCACAGACCACAGATAAGGGGGTAAACAAAGCAACCGGCCCCCTTTTTAAGGTTGCAGATACTCCGGAAAAGATGCTGGCTCTTGGGGAAGAAGGTTTAATCCCTTATATAAAAACAATCGGATTATACAAAAACAAAGCAAAAAACGTTATTGGCCTTTCAAAAAAACTGATTGATGATTTTAACTCTACAGTACCAGCGACCCGAGAAGAACTAATGACCCTCCCAGGCGTTGGCCGCAAAACTGCAAACGTAGTACTAAACGTAATCTTCCACCAGCCAACAATGCCGGTAGATACCCATTTGCTGCGAGTGTCGCCAAAAATAGGCCTGGCAGAAGGTGATACGCCAGAAACAGTAGAAAAATCCCTGCTGCAACGTATTCCCCCACAATTCCTGCCAAACGCTCACCACTGGATTTTGTTGCATGGTCGCTACACCTGCACCGCCCGTAACCCTAAATGCGATGAATGTATTATTCATGATTTATGTAAGCATAATTTATAAGGAACCACGTTGTTTGAAATACTGACAGGCGGAGCAGGGAAACGACCTCGTGAAGCATCATCTCCGCGTAGCGAGTCGTTTCCCAGCGGGAGCCTGTCAGTATTTCAAGCGCACTTGAATTCTTATCAAATCCTCATTACAGTTAAATCATGAATGATACAATTAATTCTATTGGCGAAGCAGCAAGTAATGCCGCTAACGATATTTTCTTCGACAAAACCAGTTCTTTTATAAACTGGGTATTGAGTTTCCTAACCTGGGAAAATCTTTTTAAGCTGATTGGAAGCCTTTTGATTCTTTTTGTAATCTGGCTTGTTTTCCGCATCGTAGCAAAAGCAATCCGTCGGGTACCGGAAACAAAGCTCCCGGCTCAGCGTGCAGCGATAGTTATTAAATTTGTACGATACATCTTTTACATTGTCGTAGTACTTTACGTACTCGGACTTTTTGGAATTAATCTTAAAGCCATCTGGGGAGCTGCCGGAATTGCCGGAGTTGCAATCGGTTTTGCAGCCCAGACTTCTGTGAGCAACCTGATCAGCGGTCTTTTTGTTTTGACTGAAGGTTCCATTCACGTAGGCGATACAATCATCGTTGGTGACGTTACCGGTATTGTAGATGAAGTAAAGCTGCTTTCGGTTCGCGTTCATACTTATGATAATCAGATGGTTCGTATTCCAAACTCTACAATTATTGGAAGCAATCTTACAAATAACTCTTATCACAACAAGCGCCGTCTTACCCTTAAGGTTGGCGTGGATTATTCAACTGATATGAGAAAGGCTCTTGAGACTCTGCAGAAGGCGCCTTTGCTCTGCCCTACAGTTTTGAAAGATCCTGCTCCTGCTGTATGGTTCGACGGATTTGATGCAAGCAGCATTAATCTTGTAGTTGCAGTATGGTTTAAGCCAGTAGATTTTCTGCAGACAAAAAACGATCTTTACGTTGCAATGAAGCAGGTTCTGGACGAAGCAGGCATTTCTATTCCGTTTAATCAGCTTGATGTACATCTCGATAAATAATGAACTTCTTCGATAAATACGACTGGGAGACAATGCTGAATCAGCATTCCCCGGTCAACTATGATATCTCCCAGTATTTTGAAATCCTTTGTCCGCAAAATGATTACCCCGATTTTTTAGACCGCTATATTCAGCTGCCGGTTATGCAGCGCCTTTCCGGTGTTGGCCTTCTTTGCGGAACCGACTGGACTCCTCTTTACCGTAACCGCTTTTATTATTCCCGCCTGGACCACAGCAAGGGTGTCGCCCTCATTGTCTGGCATTTTACACATGACAAAGCTCAGACCATCGCGGGGCTTTTGCACGATATTTCTACTCCGGTTTTCAGCCATGTTTCTGATTTCCGTAAAGGTGATGCATTGACTCAGACTGCAACCGAAGAGCCTACAGCAAGAATCATCCGGGGAGATGCAGAGCTTGGCCGCTTGCTGGCTGAAGACGGGCTTAGCGCAGAACAGGTAGAAGATTATCATATTTACCCGATTGCAGATAACGAGATTCCTCAGCTTAGTGCAGACCGCCTTGAATATATGTTTCCTTCCGGAATGGCTCTGGACGGCTCCTGGACAATAGAAGAAATCCGCCTCTGCTATAACGATCTTACAATTTTGAAAAATGAAGATGGAGCTGATGAGCTTGGATTCCGGACATTGGAGATTGCTGAACTTTACTGCGAACACTTCTGCATGATTGGTCATATCCTTCAGCTGAATGAAAACAAGCTTGCACTTCATATGCTTGGTCAGATTATGAATATGGCTGAAAAGGCAGGAATCTTGAACGAAACAGATTTTATGACTCTGAGCGAAAAGGAAGTGATGGAAAAGCTAAACCGTCATTGCGAAACGCAGCCGAAGCAATCCACACACGCGGACATTCTCAGTCGTTATTACCGTACCTTCCGCACAATGACTAAGATTGAACATACAAATCAGCCTCTGCCCGAAAGCGACTACTTCTGTGTGAATCTTAAGGTTAAGCAGAGATATATAAATCCACTGGTGGTTTCGACAACCCCTTCGACTCCGCTCAGGGACCGCTCAACCACCAGATTATCCGACGTCTCAGAAAAAGCCCGCAACATCATCAACGATTTTAAGACCTTCAGCGATACAGCCTATGGTTGCGTCAAGCTCTGTTAATCACTAGAATAGAGCCATGATTGAATTAACAAGCAAACAGAGAAAGAATCTTGAAAAACTCGCACATGACCTTCAGCCGGTTGTAATTGTTGGCGGCGCAGGTGTAACAGACGGCGTAATTTCCATGGTAGACAACTCACTCGCCGCACACGAACTCATCAAAGTAAAATTCAACGAATATAAAGATGAAGCAAAAGACCTTACAGCAGAAATCTGCGAAAAAACCGGCGCAACTCTTGTACGCGTAATCGGTTTTACTGCAATCCTTTTCCGCGAAGCAGAAGAGGAAGAAAACAGAAAGATTAAGCTGTAACTTTTCCAAATGCCCAGCGCACGATTGCCAGGGCATACTTCATCTGCGACTCCGGCAGGAAGACATAATACTTCTGCTCGCCTTCTTTGCCGGCCGCAGTAAGCTGCATAACACTATTTGAAACAGAAAGCACAGCGGAAAGATTTGAAAGAGCTATCTCCGAAATTCCGCTTCTTGAAAAGATTACTGCACGCTGGTCGGTAATTACAAAATCACCTTCATTATCTTTTTGAACAGTTTCAGTTGCATACAAAATCTTCTCATTCTGATTCAGCTTAAGGCGCTGAAAATGTACCAGTGGCGTTTTTGATTCCGCCGTAAGCGGCAGCTTATACAGATGCGTATCAACATAAGGATTTTCGTATTCTGTCTTTTTGCCCGCAGCACGGAAGTTACGCCACAAAACTAAAACAAGAATCACAAGGAAAAAGAGGAAAACATAAAAGGCTCTGCCAAGACTGCGGCCTCCCTGTTTTTTTACTGAACGGGGAAGGCGCTCTTCATCAGCCTTATCTGACTGCTTTTCTGATTTTTGCTTTTTATCTGATGCAGGAGAAATCTTTTTTTCTTTTTTGCTCGGCCGCCCAGGATTTGCAGGAGCATCATAAGCAGTTTCGCCGCCAGAATATTTGAATGGAAGAGAAACTCCACCAGTATTATAAGAAGGTTCAATCAAAAGAACCAGGGCAACAAGGGCAATATAGAGCAGGGAGCCAGCTCCAGTGATTATGATTTTTCGCTTTTTCTTCCAGGCGGTCATAAACCACATAAGGGCAAGACCAATCGGAATAAGAATTATGCTGCAAAAACAGGCTATTGTAATGATTGAAAGGACTTTATCTCTTTGCATTCGAAATCAACTCCAAATGTATACTTTAAGTTATCTGTATTCATTATATCAGAGGGAATGCCGAAAAGCACGGATTTTTTTGGCATATCAGAGCTTGCAGCATTGGCAGAGGTTGCGGCCGGCGGCAGCAGGAGGATTTTATCGGCAAAACGGGCTGCTAAGTTGATGTCGTGGACGGCGGCAAGGATGCCGATGTTTTTTGCATGGGCGGTGTCGCAGAGCAGCTGCATTAAGTGCGGTTCGAAAACATAATCCAGGTTTGCAGCCGGCTCATCGAGGAGGAGGAAGCCTGGGGTTTGTGCGAGTGCTCTTGCCAGGCGGATTTTCTGGAACTCACCACCGGAAAGAGAATGAATGTGGCGCTGTGAAAAATCAGAAAGACCGAGTTCGCCAAGAACTCCATCCACTACTTCGTAGTCTGCCCTAGTATAGTTCGCAGGGCCGGCACCAAAAAAAGTACGCTTTGTATAAGCATAACGTCCCTGCAGAACATAATCGCGGACAATAAAGTCCCACTCGGAATATTCATTCTGCTGAAGATAAGCGATAAGGCGGGCAGCTTCGCGGCGGGGCAGCTTTGAAAAGGCAGCCATCTGGTCACCACCACCTGAAACTTTAAGAGCAGCATCCGGAACACCTGCCATTACAGAAAGCAAAGTTGATTTACCCGCGCCGTTTGGTCCGCAAAAGCAGATAAACTCGCCCTGCTGCAAGCTGAAGCTGACATCAGATAAAACTATTTTATCACCGTAAGAAGCAGAAAGGTTATCTATTTTCAAATCACTCATTTCCGCCTCCCAAGACAAAGTGCCAGGAAGAATGGCACGCCTAAAATCGATGTGATAATTCCAGCAGGAAGTTCTCCCGGTGCAATTACCACGCGTGCAAAGGTATCAGAAATCAGCAGCAGAGCCGCTCCAAAAATCATACTGAATGGAACCAAAGTGCGCGCTTTAGGCCCCAGGAATTTTCTTACAATGTGTGGTGCAATCAATCCAACGAATCCGATTGTTCCGCCGGCACATACGGCACAACTCACAGCAAGTGAACCGCACAAAAGCACAAGCACACGAAGACGGTCAACTTCTACACCCAGAGCAGCAGCTGATTTTTCTCCGCCGGTAAGAAGATCAAGCGGCCCCATAATGCAGAACATAAGCACAATAGAGACTAATGCTGGCAACGCAATAAAAACCAGTTCATTCCAGCCACGACCGTTAAAACTTCCAAGAATCCAGGTATAAATAGAATGGAGTTCCTTGTTACAGGTAAGAAGGAGCATGGAACTGAGCGAAGAATAAAGAGTTCCCAGGGCCGTACCGCAAAGCAGCAGCATAACAGAAGAAGACTTTCCACTGCGGCTAAAGGCCAGAGAGGTAACCAGAACGCCAGCCCCCAGAGCCCCCGCAAAAGCACAAAGGTTCACTGGAGAAATCAGCGCCCCTACTCCACTGCGGCCAGTCATCGCCATTACACCAGGCACAATACTTGCAATTACAGCGCCAAGCGTAGCCCCGGAAGATATTCCCATAATGCCAGGCTCTGCCAGAGGGTTACGGAAAAACAATTGAAAAACCGCGCCACTGCCGCCAAGCAAAAGGCCTGTAATAAAAACAAGCAGCACGCGCGGGAGGCGCAGCTGCCATAAAATGATATTTTCGAATTTATCTCCCTGCCCGAATACTGCCGCAAGACTCACCTTTTCTGCGCCAAGCAGGAGGGCGAGAATCACAGAAATAATCAGGAGAATGGGAGAAAAGATTTTCCAGAAAATATCACGTTTCATCATATTCTAGATCCCCGGGTCAAGCCCTGCGACGTTTGCGAAGCAAACTCGGTCAAGGATGACAGTTACTGCAATAGCCCGGCAAGATCCAGAACTACATCCGCAACGCGAGGGCCAGGTCTTGTGTAAACATTATCATCAACTACAAAAACCTTGCTGCCCTTCACTGCCGGAATCTCAGCCCAGCCATTACGAAGTCCAACCGAAGAAGCAGCCTGACCTGTGCTGGCCGGAATCAGAATAACTGCAGGCTGACGGGAAATTATCGACTCTTCACTAACCATAGGATAAGCATCAGGTAAATCAGCAAAAATATTTTCGCCACCCGCAGCCTTAATTACATCATTAATAAAAGATGCAGCCCCGGCAGACATATAAGGAGCATTCCAGACTTCCCAATAAACCTTTACGGCCGCCCCCTTATGAGCCGGAGCCGCCTTCTTCAGTTTTTTCTCCATACCGTCTACAACTTTTGCAGCCTCTTTCTCATGGCCGGTAATCTTTCCAACCTCAAGAATCTCAGTCTTCACAGAAGCAATTGAGTCGCCTTTAGAAACATAGTAGGCAATTCCGTTGCTTTCGAGTGTCGCAATCAAAAAGTTGTGCATACCTTCTGTGATGTAAACGAGGTCCGGCTTAAAAGACATGATAGTTTCAATGCTCAAAGTCTTTCCATCAAATCCACCTACTACCGGCTTTGCAGCAGCCTCAGGCGGATAATCAGTAAACTCGCTTACAGCAGAAACCTGGTCACCCGCACCAATTGTAAAAAGAATCTCGGCCGCACTTGGTGACAGGGCAACAATTGATTTTGGATATGCGGACTCTGCGGCTTTTGGCTTACGTGCATAGATGGCAGAAGCCAGAAGAAGAAAGACAAAGAAAACCGATAAATATTTCTTATTCATTATTTCTTGCAGCCCCACTGCTCGTAGTAAGCATCCAGTTGAGTTTTGATTTCATCAGTAATAACCGACTTGTCACCGTCTGTATAAAGGGCTTCCACAACCTCGCTCATAGAAACAATAGCCTTTGCAGGAAAACCATACTTTTCTGTAATCACGTCAAGGGCAGCCTTGTCGCTGTCCGGAGCACGCTCTTCGCGGTTAAGGCTTACAATCTCACCAACAATCTTGATTGCGCCCGGAGTAGTCTCCAAAGCCTTGATTTTCGGATAAACCTCTTCTATAGATTTTCCGCTGGTTGTTACATCTTCAATAATCACAACGCGGTCACCGTCCTTAATCTTATAACCAAGAATTGCGCCTTTATCTGCACCGTGGTCTTTTTCTTCCTTGCGGTCGCAGCAATATTTAATTTCCTTTCCATAAAGCTCGCTGTAGGCAACGGCAGTCACAACCGCAAGAGGAATACCCTTGTAAGCCGGACCAAAGAAAACATCCACGTCATCACCAAAGTTATCGTGAATTGCCTGAGCATAATATTTTCCAAGCTGTGCAAGCTGCCCGCCAGTCACATATCCACCCGCATTCATAAAGAAAGGCGACTGTCTTCCACTCTTAAGCGTAAAAGACCCGAACTTAAGCACCTCGCAGCGCACCATAAAATCAATAAATTCTTTCTTGTAATTTTCCATGGTTTTGATTATATAAAAAAAAGAGGGGGAAATCGACCCCTTAGGGAACGGCCTGTTTCACAGGCAAAAACAGTCCAGTGGACTGTTTTTAGCGAGTCTCGGCGAAGGCTTTGCCTGAGCCGCCGCTCCAGCCCGCTGCGCGGTCTTACGCTACCCCTTCTCCTAGGGCTCTGCCCTAAAACCCGCTAGGTGTCTCTTCACAAAATATAAATGATATCGAGGGAAAAAGACGTTTTCCTCGCACAGATACTCTTGTCAAAATTGCAGACGCATTGAACGTAGAAGTCTTTCAGCTATTCATTCCCCAAGATAAAACTCCTATCAAAATTGAAGATACTCCAGAAAATGAAAAAATCCACTGCCAAATAACAGCGGATATAGTTGAGGAAATTCGTAACAGCGTTAATAAAATGCTCGACAAGATTAAAAAGGATGGAAATAATAATTCCTAACTTTATCATTCCTTTTATTGACATTTTGACATATTGTAGTATATTAGAACTGTCGTTTACGTCAGAGATAGCCACTGCGGTGTTTCCTTTCGGATTCTGCGACAGAGGAGTGCTGCCCTCTAACGACATTTATTGCTCCTGCTTTTTTGCAGGAGTTATTTTTTTATATCTTTTGTTCTGTATTCTTATTACTGGCTGCTTATATGTCGATGCAAATAAAACCAGCTTATTTTCTATTACTCTTACAAACAGGCAATCTACAAGTTTATCATTCTTTTTAATAAATCCAATTGATTTTTGATTAGAGTCAAAATAAATATCAGTACGATTATCTAAAATGTTTTGAATATTTTCGAATAAACGTTTGTTGTAATGTCTATTTAAATAATGATCAATCAGATATGATTTATCAGCATATAAATGATAATCTTCTATACCGTCAAAGACAACCATATCCCTAGAAGATATTATGCCTATTGATTTTCTTTCATCATTTCCTTTGAAAAATAACCTGACTTGTTCTTGATCTTTATTCCATAATTCATCAGCTTTTTCTTCAGCTTCTTTTATCCAATTTTCGATATTAAGGCGGGCTTCTTTTTTTTCGATTTCTAATGTATCCATACATGGTCCTGAAAAGTTGATATAAAGACACGACTGTGCCTTAGTCCAACTGCCAATTTTCAGAAGACGTATGGTAAAATACCGTGCAGCACCAAATAAAAAATTAATTCACAATAAATTGGGCTAATAGTAAGTAACTGCAACCTTTACAACTATAAAATAATAAAATACACTTCTGAAGTCAACAAAAACCTGCTTGAATACTTAGAAAAATCCTCTTATTCTATAGCTATGAAACAAATAACCGTTGATGATTTTGAGTTTCATTTTTACTCAATTATGCGACAAGTCATGAAAGGTGATGAAGTTCATCTTTTATGTGGTTCATCACAAATACCCGTTGCATGTCTTTCTCCAGTTACTGAAAAGAAAAATAGGCGACGTCCTCTTGGAGTTTATAATCACCTTGGGCCTTATTGGGAAGATGAAACTTTCGAACCCACTCCTGAATGGCTTTTTGATGATATAAACGATTTACAAATATGAGCGCAACCTTCCTCTTTCCAGATAAATCAAACTTCTCTCCTGATATGAAAGAAACTGCCCGCTACTTGGGTTACAGCAGATTTGTTTCGCCGGATCAGGATGTTTCGGAGCTATTAGAAAAGGCTGCCAGTGAAATGGTGGAGGTGATGAAGGCTCAGGCTGTTTTTGAAGTGTTTGATTTGACGATGGCTTCAATCCCTGCGACTACAGAAATCAGCTTTGCAGATGTTACGTTACAGTCGCGCGACCTCGGTATCAATCTTAAAGACTGCAAAAAAGTCGCCCTTCTCGCTGCAACTATCGGGCCACAGGTAGACGCACTTATCCGCAGACACTCTTCGATGAATCCGGTTTATGCTAGTATACTGCAGGCAACCGGCGCAATGTTTATAGAAGAACTGGTAGATATAACTAACTCAGAAATAAAAAAAATCGCCGAAGCGGCAGGACTTAAAACAAAACCTCGTTACAGTCCTGGCTACGGCGATGTTTCTCTGCAGGTTCAGAAGGATTTTTTCCGGCTACTGCCGTGTACCAGAATCGGACTTACCCTGATGGATACACTTATTATGGCGCCGGAAAAGTCGGTTACGGCCTTTGTTGGAATTTATTAGACCCTGAAACAAGTTCAGGGTGACAACAAACACGTCATGCTGAACTTGTTTCAGCATCTATTTCAAGCAACTGCGGTCCAATTTGTCAAAACCGTCTGTGAGCTGGCGGGCAATTTCTACGAGTTTTGCCAGGTCGCCTTTGCGGGCACCTTCGATATTAAGCGGCATAACCGGATCATGGAGAGAAAGTCTCAAAAGCATCCAGCCCTGAACATCTTCTCCCTTGAATGAAATACGAACACCCTCATAAGATTCCGGCATTTCATAATCAGCTTCAATTGCACGGCGCTTAAAATCAGCAAGAACACTCTTACCATATTCCTTAAAGTTTTCGCAATTAATCTTAAAGCGGTACTCACCCTCTTCAACAAGAGGAGGAAGTTTTTCAATCAAACTGTCCAGCTTCTTTCCCTGGGCATTAGCCTGAGCCAGAGCAATTACAAGCTTAACAGCAAGAAAGGCCCCGTCATCAAGGAAGTAGTTATCTTTAAGAGCACCGTGGCCAGAAGTCTCCATAGCCAAAGGAGCTACGATTCCCTTAGCATTCAATTCCTTCTGCTTGTTGATTACGTTCTTGTAACCGCGCATATAGCAGAGATGCTTAAGACCAAGTACATCCTGCAGGAAGTATGTAAGACGGTCTGAAGTAACACTGTCTGTAATAATTGTAGACCCCGGATATTCAGGAGCAAGAATTGCGGCTATCATTGCGATGATAGAGTCACGGTTGATTTCGCTTCCGTCGCTGAGAACTGCAGACATACGGTCAACGTCAGTATCAAAAATCAAACCAAGGTCAGCTTTGTTTGCAAGCACAGCCGAACGGATTGCTTCCATAGCCTGCTTATTTTCAGGGTTAGGAATATGATTAGGGAACATTCCATCCGGCTCAAGGAACTGGCTTCCAGTAGTATCAGCACCAAGGGGCTGAAGAATCTTATCAACAAAGAATCCAGAAGCACCGTTACCGCTGTCTACAACAATATGAAGACCTTCCAGAGGCTTGTCACCCTTACCAAGCGAAGCAAGGCCATCAGCAATTTTTCCGCGAAGATATTCAGCATAAATTGAAAGCAGATCAATTTTTTCAACTGGAACATTAACCTTAGCCGGATTCAAAAAGCCTGCAAGGTTCAAAATCTCAGTAATATCCTCGTGCTCAAGACCACCATCGTTGTCAAAGAATTTAATACCATTGCGGTTGAAAGGAAGGTGGCTGGCAGTAATCATTGCGGAACCGTTGAAGTTTGTTTCCGGGAAAACAATAGACATGAACATTGCAGGAGTAGTTGCCATTCCGCAGTCAACAACAGTTGCGCCGGCACTAACCATACCATCAATTAAAGCATCTGCAAGAGCAGGACCGGTAACACGGGAATCGCGTCCAACACCAAGACGAAGGGCAGTAGAATCAACATCAAGTTTTTTTGCAAGCCAGCTGACATAAGCGCAGCCAATCTGCTTTGCAATCTGTGGAGTAAGATTTACGTTCTCGCCTTCCACACCTTCTATAGCAACACCACGGACATCGCTTCCGTTCTGCAATTTCATTAAATCCATAAAATCCGTCCTTAAAATCAGTTTTTTTTAATTATATTCAGATAGCAATAAAAAGTCGATTATTTTTTCTTTATTTTCCAACACAGAAGTTTGCAAAAATGCTGCCAAGCACATCATCCGGAGTAACGTCGCCTGTTACCTCGCCAAGAGCATCCAGCGCATCTTCCAGGTCCTGCACAACGGCGTCCAGAGTGTAGTTGTCGTCCGCACTCACTAGAGCGTGGCGTACGCTTTCCAGGGCAGCCGACACCGCTTCCTTCTGGCGGGCAGAGCCAAGGCCAGCCTGAGTTCGTTCTGTGGTTGCTCCAGCCCCGCCAGAGCCCAAGTTTGCGGTGAGCAAGCCGTAGATTTGAGCAAAGAGGTCTGCCATGCCTTCGCCGGTTTTTGAGGAGATTTTGCAGACAGGAGGGGAAAGTCTTCCCCTCGCTCCAGCCTCCTCGGCTCCGCCTCCGGTGGCTTCCGCTACCCCTTCTCCTAGGGGCTCTGCCCCTAAAACCCCGCCTTTATCGCTCTTTGTATAAACCACAACCAGCGGCTCCTTACAATTCTCAATAAAGTCCCGGTCTTCTTCGTTCATTCCCGAAGTTCCGTCCACAAGATATAAAACAACATCTGCATCGTGAACAAGGCTGCGGCTTATTTCTACACCCTGTGCTTCAATTACATCGGAAGTCTGTCGCAAGCCCGCAGTATCAAAAAGACGAACTGGAATACCGTTTATGCTTGCCCAGCTTTCCAGCCAGTCTCGAGTCGTTCCTTCTATGTCACTTACGATGGCACGCTCTTCTTTAAGAATTGCGTTAAACAAAGAAGATTTACCGGCGTTTGTGCGGCCGGCCAGAACAACGCGGGCTCCATCCTGATAAAGCTTTTCGCCACGCCAGGAATCTGCAAGTGCCTGCAAACGGGTTGCCGCCAGCTCTATGTCGCTGCGGTCAAAGGAGTCTGCTATGGTTTCTTCGTCCTCCGGGTATTCAATTTCTACCTCGATGGCGGCAAGGGTGTCTATAATTAATTTTTTAATTGAATCGATTTCTGAAAAAAGAGCACCGGCAAGGCGGCCGGCCGCATGAGAACGCGAAACATCAGTGTGGGAATCAATAATTTCCTTTACAGCTTCTGCGCGGGTAAGGTCTGTTTTTCCATTAATAAAAGCGCGGAAGGTATATTCCCCGCGGTTCGCCTGTCGAAAGCCGCTCTTAAGCATAAGGTTCTGCACAGCCATTACAACAGCAGGACCACCATGGCAGAAAATCTCCACCATGTCTTCGCCGGTAAAAGATTTTGGGGCACGGTAAACCGCAAGCATGACCTCATCTATTTTAGATGCTGAAACAAGTTCAGCATGACATTCTTGAATCCAGCCGTAAACCAGAGTGTTACCGGCGGCCTCCAGCAGTGCCTTTGGGCGGCTGAAAACTTTACTTACCAGCTCAATACAGCCCTTACCAGATACGCGCACAATGCCCAGTGCTGCAGGCGCAAGTGCGGTTGCAATAGATGAAATTGGTTCTTCCGGAGTATACTGATTTGGTGTCATAAGAGCCCCTCAGGGCACATCATGGCGCCCTTTTAATTGTTTATGGCATTACTTTGAGGAACGGACGGAAGGTTGTTGTTTCTTCTTCACGGTAAGGATACAAAATACTATCGAGTACCGAAACATCCGAATCCACAAAAAGCGGCTTCATTGTATCACCAATGGCCGGCTTACGGAACTCCCTGCTTGCTTCTGCAGTAGTTCCAATAAAGGCTTCGGTTGCATCAATATCAGGAGGAGTAGTTCCATAGTCACCGGAATTGTTCCAGCACATATATCCACGATCCAGAGAATCGCGAACACCAAAGAACTGCTTTTTAATATAATCAGAATCGTAATAAAGTCTGTCGTAGCTTACGTTCAGATAGAATGACTGAACCCATGGTCGGATAATTGCACGGTTACGGCAGAGTACTGTATTACGGAAAGAACCGTAATAATAAATACGGTAAGTTCTGTCTGCAACCGGAGCATAATTTAAGAAGGTCTGCTCAAAGTGGCTTGGGTAGAACATAGGGCCAATTACATCAACATATTCAGCAAGCATTTCTGCATCCTGACCGGTTCTTGTTCCAGAGCGGTACCAGCCGTTTGCACCATAAATGTCAATTCCAATAGGAGCCTGAATATTTTCGCGGGCATATTTCAAGAAAGAAATAAGGGCAGATTCCTTGTCCATTCCCTTGTCCTGCCAGCGGTACTGTGCGTTATAAAGATTCAAACCGTCGGTTGGGAAGCGGATATAGTCAAACTGAATTTCATCAAAACCACGGGCAACAAGTTCACGGGCAATGGCAACGTTATATTCCCAAACCTCTTCGGAATAAGGGTCTACCCACTGCTCATCGTAATAAGAAGTTTCCTTACTGCCGGTTGGCTGTTCATTTTCATCAAGGACATCATCATAGCCCTTTATACCCATCCATGGCTTGTTAAGCTTTTTGTCCCAGACAGCATACTTTCCGTTTTTGTATTTAGAAAGAGAGCGATCCTTAAATGTTACAATTCGCGCAACAAGATACATTCCCTCATCCTTGAATTCCTTGATAAACTTATCCAGATCCTTAATTGCATAACCTGAAGTGGAGCATTTTTCCAGAACAAGCGGATCTTTTGAATCGTAACGGAGGAAGCCGTAGTCATCCTTCATATCAATTACAATTGAGTTCATGTTGCGGTCTTTTACAATTTTCTTGAACTTTGCAACACCCTCCGGAAAGCTGCACTGGTAAGCAGAAGCATAAATGCTCTTTCTTCCGTTTGCAATTTCTGCATAAGGAGAGTTTACAGTTCCAGGGTAAAGAAGCCAGAGTTCATTTAACTGAAGGCCATGCGCAAAGCCGCTGCGAGACTGAGGAATCCAGGCAGTATTAATCATTCCTGGAACTGCGGCAAAAGCTTCGTGCCAGTTTCTTTCCTGGCTTGGAGTTCCCGGGCTCTGCAGGCTGTCTAAATCAATTGCTCCAAAACCTTCCAGTTTTGTATAAAGAAGAACATTGTCTATTGTTGTAAGGCCGTCTGTAACATCTGTTGGTTCTGAGCCTGTATAAATAAGCTCGCCCTGTTTTTCCTGCCAGTTGAGGCGGTAAATTCGAGGCATATAGGTCTGAGAAATGTAGATTTCTGTATAAACTGAACCATCAGCATTTGTACGAATTACCGGCAGAATGTCTGCAATTTCATCCGGAGAAGTAAGAGAAGGCATTTTTTCAAAGCCGGCATCAATATCGTTCCAGACTGGCTTTGCCTTATCCGGAAGAATATAGGAAAGGCCGAAAATCGGGTGAGCCATAAAGACAACTGTCTGTCCTTCAAGGCTTGCAACAGCTACTGCCTTTATACCCGGTGAGTTTTTACTCATTGAACCAAGGTCTTTCCAGGTAAGTCCACCATCGTGGCTGTAATAGACACTGTCTTTGGTTGCTGTTACAACTTCATTGTTGTTCAAAGGATTTACACAAAGATCTTTCAGCTCCTGAATCTGCAGGGAAAGCTTTGTTTTTCCTTCTTTAAATGTTTTTATGGTAAGGAAAGGAAGCCCATTATCTCTTTCTTCCCATTTTTTTAAGTCTTTTGAATAAAAAATACCCTTCTGAGTGCGCATAAGCCAGGAAGGTTGTGGTATTCCACTTGAGTCGGCAATATTTACGCGCAAAAGCTGGTCTACACGAGCTTCTGTCCATAAGGGAATTGCGGAATTTCTGTTGGTAACACGGAATAATCCGTTATCTGAGCCCACGAGGAATACTTCTGCCTCGGCTTCACCTTCCTGAGAACTTACAGTAGTCTTTTCTGGAAGTCTGTAAAGTGGCTTTACCTCGTCCGAAAAAGCAAGGGCCGTTAAAAAAAACAAAGAGAGTACAAAAAATGATTTTTTCATACTCTCTTTATCGGTAGAATTTGTCTAAATATTTAATATAACAGTCACCCTGAACTTGTTTCAGGGTCTCATTATAGATGCTGAAACAAGTTCAGCATGACGGCTTAAACCAGCTTGTCGAGTGCATCTACAACTTCCTGGTCGTAGAAGCCTGGCTGCTCCTTAAGTGTATTAACGGCAGTTTCCTTATCCATTGCACCACGGTAGCTTCGCTTACTTGAAAGTGAAACATAAGATTCTGCTACGCGGATAAGGCGGGCAATCTGAGGAATCTCATCACCCTTAAGGCCATGAGGGTAACCTGTTCCATCAATATTTTCATGATGCTTTGTTGCTGCATCTTCAAATACACTCCAGTACTTCTTTGGAACAAAGTCCAGATGCTTTTCAGCAAGATTAACGTGCTCTTTCATAGCCTGCTTTTCTTCTTCTGTAAGCTGAGTTGCAACAAGAAGGTCTGGATCAATTGCGAGGAAGCCGGCATCGTAAATCATAGCAGCACAGAAATTGAGCATTGCCATTCCCTGTGGAAGACCAAGCTGAACCGAAAGCTTATATACAAGTTCTGAAACGTTCTTAGAGTTATTCTTACGGCCTGTTACATTATCAATCTGCTGACCAATTTCTTCACACTTAACTGCAAGCTGCTTAAGCTCTTCTTCATCCTCTTCTGAGAAAGTAACATCAGGAAGGGCTGCGGCAGGAGCCCAGGTAGAAGAACCTGCAATTCTGAGGGAAGGATTTCCACCATAGATGTCTGTAATACCACCAAGCATAAGGCGGTTTGTCTGACTCTGGTTCTGAGCAAGAAGCTTAAAGGCCTGTGCATACTGTTCCTGCTGAACAAGGTTTGCCCTTGCGGCCTTTTTGATGATTACCATAATCAGCAGAACAAGAAGAACAATGATAAGTGCAATTGCAATAATAGAGAATACAATTACACGAGTTGATTTTTTAGTCTCTCTTGCAGATTCAGAGAAAGAAGAACCAAGATTTTCAAAAGCCTCTTTCAAATCTTTGTTGCTCTGCTTCTGAGCTTCGGCAGACTGAGCATAAGCTTCTGTCTGTTCCTTAGAAGCGTCGGCAAGCTCTTTCATAGCTCTTGCCTGAGCATCCATAGATTCCTGCTGAGCGGCAAATCTTTCCTGCTCAACCTTCTTCTGGGCAGACTTTTCTTTATTCTCCTGATCCTGTTCAATCTGCTTTACAAGCTTTTTGATGGTAGTATTTTCGATGTTAGGGTACTTCTCAAGATTCATCTTGATATCAATAAGTGCCATATCATCATACTTTTTCTGCAGGTTCAAAAGCTTCTGCTTATAAACAGTCTGTGCAAAGTAGAGAACATCAACCTGAGAATCCGCATCCTTTGAAACAGCAAGAGCCTGATTTACATACTTGTAAGCATCTTCAATGTTTCCATCATCAAAAGCTTCATTGGCTTTATCCAGAAAACGCACAGCTAAATCAGTTGTTGCTGCAAAAGCCTGAGCTGTGAAGAATACCAATAATAAAGCAATAACAATTCTTTTAAACTTATCTAACCACATTTTCTACTCCAATAGCCAAAATTACACTAGCTCTGTTTTCAAGTCCACCTTGTGTAAGGAAGAACTTATCCTTTACTCCGATATTGAAATTTAATTTAACTTTTTCCAATTCGGCAAACGGAATTCCAATATTCATTGCAACTCCGGCTGCAGCTTTAATATTTTTATCAAAAAGATGTCCTGCAAGCCAGTCGGCTCCAAAATTAAGCTTAACTGAACCAAGGCTAAGACCATCCAGCTTTATTCCCACAAATGGAGAATAGAAGTTTTCCATAACACCAGCAGTAAGAGGTGCTGTTTTTGACTTACCGGTTATAATAGCATTAAATCCAGCTCTGATAAAGAAGTTCTTGGAAAGACGGCCAAAAGCATACTTTAATGCAAGTTCACCATCCATCAGCAAAGGAACAATCTTATCTTCGTCTGCAAGAGCCAGGAACTGAGCTCCAATAAAGGCATCGGCACCAATTACATTTTTGTTTTCCATTGTGTATTTATAGTTGAACTCACCAGAAACACCATAATGGAAAGAACTAATGTCTCCACTTTCGCTCTTACTGAAAAGGTAAGCAACATCTGCCATACCAAGCTTAAGCTGCCAGTTGGTACTTGTAAGCTTGGTTTCTTTTCCAGCTACGTATACTGCACCACCAGAAGACTTGCTTGCAGAAACATATTCTTTTTCTACGTTTCCGCGCTGCTTTTCTTTTTCCTTCTCGATTCGGGCAAGTTCAAGCTGTCGCTGATATTCAAGCTCGGCTTCGTGTTTGCGCTGAATCTCGTAAGCATCAGAAATTACACTGTACATTTCAACAGCTTCTTCGTTATCAAGATTGTTCTCAATAACAATAAGTGTTGCAGCCATTGCAAAATCATAATCGTTATTAACGATAAGACGCCTGATCTTCTTCTGGGTGTAGTTTTCCATTAAATAGTAATACCTGTCTGTAGTATTCTTAGAAAGCAAACTATTTAATTTAGCTTCATCCTTATTAGCAAAGCAGGTGTCTATCTGCTTGTATATTTCGCTTACATATTCCTCCAGGGCAAAGAGCTTACTGGTGGAACATATCAACAAAACAGCTAACGATAGTATTTTTAATTTTCTTCCAAACATTCTCACTCCTTTGCCTAGAAGATATTCGTTCTGAATCCAATTGCAATCTGTGGAATAAGACTCTTAATGCCTGCTCCAGAGACGTCCGTAGGAATGAACCACAATGAACCTTCTGTGTACATTGAGAACGAACTAAAGGCCTTAACATTCTGCAGTTTAACCTTAGGGAACTCAATCTGCATAAGCAGTGAAGAAAGAATCTGTGGTTTTCCACTGTTTGTCTGAGTAAAGCAAGAGAACTCAGCACCTACAGCAAACTGTGCAAAAAGCCAGTCCCAGTCGTGTCCAAGGAAGAAGCTGAACGGAACCGAAGCAACGTTTGCAAGAATCTTAATACCAAAGACATGTCCACCATAGCGCATCTCGGTAAGATCAACCTTAAAGAGGTTAGAAACCGCGTCACGCTGCTGTTGTGTAAACTGTCCGTAAGAGAACTGAACCTTTACAACATCATAGAAGAAGGTAAGTCCGGCACCTACAGAGAACAGTGTTGCACCCCATAGACGGAAGTCTAAGTAGAGTCCCTGGATGAATGACGGAACTTCGTAAGATGCCTTATCACCCTTACGGAGGGTAACAGTAACATTCTCAAGTTTTACATCATCATTAGAAAGACCCGATGCATTAAGTACCTGGTTATAGCGGCCACCATTTATAGGAGCAATCAGGCGGATTGAAGGTGCAGTATTATCAACCTGGATGATTGTTCTGGTGATTGCTGTTTCACCATTCTTCATTGTAGCACGAATCAGGAAGAAATGGTAACCTTCTGCAATATCCTGATTTTCTATGCGGTACATCCACTTTTCATTCTTAGAAAGCTCGGTAAAGGTCTTTCCGTTATCAAAGCTTATTTCAATCTTAGCAACTTTCTTTGCTGCAGTTGCAGCCTTTTGTTCTGCAGTTGCTTCCTTAGTTCTTGAGAAGAGGAGTTCATCTTCACTGATAGAGTAACCAGCCTGGCCTCTGATGTAAGGACGATTAATTGCAAAGTCTCCATAAGTAAAGTTATCAATTGTTACCCAAGGTCCTACAGGATTATAGGTAATTGTCTGCTCGCGTGATTTAACAGCCTTGCCGGTTGAAAGAACAGTTTCTACATAGTAGCTGTGTACACCTTCTTCCATATTTTCCGGACCAAGATCAAACTTAAAGAAGCCACAATCTGTAAGTTCTGTTTCTGCAATAAACTTCTTGTCTACATAGAGATTAAGCTTTGTGATTTCCTTTTCTGAAGCAGACTGTCCATAAACTGTAAACTTACCATTCTTGTGTTCGCCGTTGAGCGGATAGAGAATGTCTACAGTTGCAGGAGCAATATTCTTTTCAAGATGGATATTGCGGCTTACATTTGTTGTATTACCAGCCTTATCTTTTCCAGTAAGCTCTACGTTATAGAAGCCGTCTGGAAGGCTTGTCATATCAACTGTTTCACCAATAATTCTGTCAATCTTAAAGTTGCGAATTACAGGGCTTGAACCCTTTTCAAGATTTCTGATAGTAAGGTGAAGATCTGTTACTTCAACATTATCATAAGTATTACCAGAGAAGAAGAGCATACCTGTTGTAGTTGAATCATCAAGAGGAAGTTCAAGGTTGAGGTATGGAGCATCGTTATCAATATTGATAAGGCTTGAGTAAAGTCCCTGGATGCCGTATTTATCTGTTACCTTAAGGAATACTACCTGAGTACCACCAGGAATTGCACGTGTATCTACTGTGTAGCTCCAGTTTTCTGTTCCTGTTGCCTCGTTGTAAGAGTTACCGTTATCAAGAGAAACCTTAACATTTGCAATTCCGTTCTTATCGCTTGCCCAACCCGAAATTGTAACAAGGTTACGAACAGAAGTATCGATTGTAGGTTTCTCTACAGCACCCTTAGGCTCTTCGAGAGAGATGCGGTAAGTGCGTGAAACTTCTGGTCCCTTTACACCGTTGATATCAACTGCATATACGGTAACTGTATGCTCGTTATCTGTCATTGTTGAAAGAGGAACATCAATTGAGAAGCTTGTATTAAGCTTGTATTCCGCATCAGGACTAGACTGCTTATAAACTTCTTTTGTAGAAACCTGCTTGTAGCTTCCGTTATCAATCTTATAGAAGATTGAAGACTCTCCATCATCATCGTAAACAACACCAGAGATTGTAAAGTCGCGGGTAATTACCTGCATATCTTCCGGCACGTGGATTTCGGCTCTTGGCAAGTCTGATTCGTTATCAATACTGAAGGCCCATGATTCAATAGGAGTTGTGTTTCCTGCATCATCTGTGAATACAAATGACATTGCATCGCTGATTGGAGCCTCTGGAGTACCTACATGAGTGTAGATAAGAGGATTCAATTCAAGCGGAATACGTGTCTGTGACTTACCTTTTTCTGGAGGAGCAATATATTCTGCCTTAGCAAGCAGTGCATTATCTTTTACTTCAAATACTACAAGGTTATCACCGTTTACAACATCTTCTGGTAAAGGTTCAACTACCTTTGCCTCTGGAGGTGTTACGTCTTTATAAGCTGATGTATATGCATAACTTTCGTGGCCAGAAGCATCACGGGCACGCATATTAATTCTGATAAGGCCGTCCGGCATTTCAGAAATATTTACATCCTTAGAGAAGGTTACACCAACACGGTTATTGTTATTTGAAAGATTGAATGAAGACCATGTTTCACCATTATCAAGAGAGTATTCAACTGCACGAATTCCAAGAGGATGTGCTGCTGTACCAGAAATTCTCAGGTTATTCTTAACCCACTGGAAAAGCTCTGGTGTTACAAACTTGATTTCCGGAGCATTGTTGTTTGCAATAAAGTTCAGTGTTGCAGAGTTGTGAACATCGCCAAAGCGGTCTGTAACTCTTACTACAACATTTTTGTAAGCACCATCTTTTTCTGCATAAAGAGTAACAAGATGTCCGTCTGTTTCTACTGCAAGACCCGGAGTATTTGAAACAAGTTCTACTCTAAGAGGAGCATTGTAATTTACATAATAAAGGAACTTAGATCCGCCGCTCAAAACATAGTTGTTATCAACTTCATCATAAACAGTTCCTGTTGCAGGCATTGTATAAATGCCTTCCTTGTCGTTCAGAAGACTTTCATCTGCTTCGCGAACAACTGTGAAAGAACCTGTTACTGTTTCTTCCAGAGCACCAGCCTTAATTACGGCAGAAAGCTTATTTACACGAGAAGGAAGATTTGAAACTGCAATTTCTGCTATCCAGCGCATTGGATCTTCTGGTGTAGGCTTAATAAGTTTTGCTGAGCCCTTCTGGCTTACAGCACCTCCGGCAACTTCTTCGCCTGTAACTTCAAAGTTTACAGAGCTGACTGCAGCACCTGTATCAATATACATGCGGATTGTTGCCATATCTTTTGAATTGTAGCCGAGAACAACCGGCATACCGCTCAGGTATTCTGCATCATTAATCTGAACAATGTGAGCAGAAAGAGAAGGCTTTTTAACTGCGGTGTACTTAGCTGTAATAAGCTTGTTATCAGTAGTAGAAGTTGCAAAGCCTACAGCGTTGTTTCCTTCTATCATATCATCGCGGTAGAAAGCCTGGTACTCGTTTGTAAGTTCTCCCTGATAAACTGCAAGGGCGTAAACATCAAAGCCGTCTGCCCAGTAAACTGCAGGAGCCTTTGCAACCGGCATTTTACCGTTCTGCTCTTCTACATCAGGAATATTCTTAATTGCAATTGCCTTTGCCTTAGGGTTTCCACCGGCACTTTCTGCAATAAGTTCTACAAGGTGAAGACCATAGCCATAATCTTCTGCATTGATTGAGAACTTGAAAGAACCGTCTCTAGCAACATCAACCTTTGTAAATTCTTCTGTTGCAGCAGGAGCAGTAATAGTTCCAATAATGCCCTTAGCAATGTCTACACGGGCAGACATTACTCTGTACTTGAGTCCGCCAACTCCTGTTTCGCAGGTAACGCGGCCGCTTACAGAAACAGGACCTTCAAGACCATTTATTGCTGTATTTTCTGAATAATCGTTTATTGTAATTTCCGGCAAAGCAGTATCTGCACGGAAGCGCAATGGGCGGGAATCAATTGTCTTACCCTTATCAGTTCTGATTCTTACTACAACAGGCTCTGAGCTTCCAACTGCATCAAGAGAAGTAAGGCGGATAAGATTTCCTTCAAGGTCTACCTTTGCAAACTTAGTTGCAGGAACAAGGCTTACAGATGCAGCGTTTGCTCCAATGAGGTAACCTGTAACAGGGAAGTCAGGATTGCTGATGATTGAGCCGTCTTCTGCAACTGTAGAGTCATCAAAAACAATTGCAGGCTCTTCCGACTTAACCACAGTTGTATTTGTTACATAATAAAGTGCATTGTAAGTTGAAGTTCGTCCAATAATATCTTCTGCGGTAATTGTAAGGTTCATAATACCCTTAGCAGAATCTGGAAGAACTGGAAGTGTAAATGTGTAAGAAGTTGCATTCTTAAGATCTATTGCAGATTCTGCAAGACCTTCTTTACCCCACTTAAGGGAAGAAGAAACCTTTACAAGGCCTACTCCAGAAGTAATACCAAGTGAGAAAGTTCTGCCGCTTTCCGGATGGATCTCCATACCGTTTGTGAACTCTACTGTTTCTTTACCACCGGTAACTTTTGCTTCTGCAAACTGAGGAGCAATTCCGCGAGAAACAACATTGATTACAGAAGGATTTCCTACAACGCCGTTTACATCAACTGCAGTAACTGTAACCTTATGATTTCCGGCAGAAAGGGCTTCTGCTTTACAAAGTTCATAATAGAATACACCCTTTGTTTCCTGAATAACCGGTTCATTATTATCAAGCTGAATGCGAACCTCTTTTACTCCATCAGGGTCTGTTGCAATACCGCGTACAAAAAGCGGATCCGAATCACCAAAGTTCTGACCTTCCACAGGCTCAGAAACAGAAATAATAGGCTTATCATTTTCCTGATTCAATGCAATGTTGCGGGAAACATCAACAACGTTACCAGCACGGTCTTTTGCATGAATTGTGAATTTAACTGATTTATCTTTAATTGCAAGAGTGTCTACATTAACTGCCCAGAATGGGTTACCAGGAATGAGGTCAAAGTTTCCAGACTGTGAACCAAAGCTCCATGAAAGCTCTGTTACACCAATTGTATCCTTTGCATAACCGGCAACTGTAAATTTGCCGTCCATTACCTGACCTTCTGCAGGGTAAACAATGCCAACATCTGGCTTAGTATTATCAATAAAATAGAGGAATGAATACATTCCAACAGAACCTGCTTTATCTACAGCCTTAAACCAGAGAACTGCAGGACCATCAGGGAATTTTTTTGTATCTACAGAAACTGTAAAGTCGCAGAGGTCCTTATTCTTGTTTCCGCCGAACTTTAGAGGTATGAAGTTCTGGCCGTTGTCTGTTGAATAATAAAGCTCTTTAATTCCGTTTCCATCTGAAACAATACCGTCAAATTTAACATTGCCGGAAACGAGAAGACCCATGGTTTTATCCTGGATTTCTGTTACAGGCTGCTTACGGTCGAGCTGCCAGGTAAGAACATAAGGAGAACTTACTCTTGGCTCTTCGTTAATATCATAACCAATTACTTTGATTGTATGTGGACCTTCTTCCAGGTCGTTTGTGTCGAGGTAATATGACCAGAATTCTTTACCCTGGGCAGTAACGCGCTTTTCAATTTCTGTTCCTTCGTCGAGGATGAGTTCTACCTTTGAAACGCCATCATCATCAACACAGGTACCTACAATATTAAGGTTACCTACAACGCGCATGTTTGGATACGGGTTAGTAATTCCACAAATCGGAAGATCCGATTTTGGATCAAGATACAAATTATGCGGACCTTCAATGTGAACATTTCCACCAAGGTCACGGGCAGTAATCATAATGTTGTATTTACCTGGCTTACGGCTATCAAGATCAAACTGCTCCTGCCAGCTGTTCATGTTTTCTACTTTGATATCTTCAATATCACCCTTACCATGGGCAGAAAGAAGACCTGCAGTGAGAACACAAAGAATTGCCATTAAAAATACTTTTTTCATTTTATTCATCTAGTACCTCTATTAATTTTTGAAAAAAAACCTTTAACTTAGAATCCCTCATTTTATTATCGGTACAATATTACTGTTTAATTAGAAAAAGTTGAGTTATAATAGATTAAAGACTTTTTTTCAGGAGAACGAAAAGTGAGCACAGCAGATATATCAATTTTACAACAGATTATTAATAAAAGCAAAAAAATTGTATTTTTTGGTGGTGCAGGGGTTTCTACAGAGTCTGGAATTCCGGATTTTCGCAGCGTGGACGGTCTTTATAACCAGCAGTGGAAATATCCACCGGAGCAGATTATCAGCCGAACTTTCTTTTACCAGAATACTCCTGAGTTTTACAGATTTTACCGGGCAAAGCTGCTGCCTCAGGGCATAAAACCTAATGCGGCTCACTATAAACTTGCAGAGCTTGAGGCTGCCGGTAAACTGCTTGCTGTAGTTACACAGAATATCGACGGGCTTCACCAGATGGCGGGCAGTAAAACTGTTTACGAGCTGCATGGAAGCACCCTGCGTAACTACTGTCTGGACTGCCATGAATTTTATGATGAAAAAATTATAATTGAAAGCGAAAATGCTCCTGACAAACTGCCCCACTGCAAAAAGTGTGGTGGACTTATTAAGCCAGATGTAGTTCTTTATGAAGAAGGACTGGACCAGAAGGTAATTGAAGGGGCAGTTCGCGCCATAAAAGATGCAGACACCCTGATAATTGGCGGAACTTCGCTTACTGTTTACCCGGCAGCAGGTTTAATTGACTATTTCCACGGTGAAAACCTTGTTCTGCTGAATAAGTCTTCCACACCGCAGGATCATATGGCAAACCTTGTAATTCACGAGCCGATTGGAGAAGTACTGGGGCAGATTAAATGCTAAATAGATGCTGAAACCAGTTCAGCATGACAATTAGAAGCTCATGTCCAGGCCCAGGGAAAGTTTCTGTCTTTCCTGGAAGGCCAGCGGCCTCTGAGAATTAAAGGTAAAGCTGTAGAGCAGGTAAAAGCCCATTTTATAATTTGAATTTGCAAGAAGTCCAATATTTGGTGTGAACTCAAGCCCCGCCCTGAGATAAAGGGAATCAAGGAAATAGCCGCGCCCGTCTCCAATGGCCTTAAAATAATCTCCCAGGTAAGCTGTCTGAAAGCCGTTCCTTGAAGCATCGCCTGCCGTTCCTGTTGCCGCATAGCCTAAATCAATATAAAAATCATTGAGGTAAAAGGCGGTAATGCCGGGGATAGCCTTTTGAATTTCCATTGAAAAGGCTGTTACTTCACAGGAAGCATCAAAAACAGCATAACCTAAAGAAAGCAGCGGGTCTGGAATGTAGGCATAACCGCGGATTGAACTTGAAGGAAGAAGCTTAAAGTTCAGGCGGAGAGGAAGATTATAAGTAAAACCATAGTTTGATTCAATCGGCAGAATACGTGGTATACAGATTTTTAAGGCTGCAGTGAGGGCAGAAGTATTAACTATAGGCTGTGACGCTGTATTAAGAGCTGCATCGTAGCGGCGGCCGTAACCTGCAAGCACTGCAAAGCCCGCCTTTTCAAAGCGCCCCGGCCCTGCCCTTCTGATTGTAGAAAACTGAGCAGTAATAACATCAGAAACTGTAAAATAATTTGTATCATCTTTAGGAGCAGTAATTCCTATTTTCGACGGCTCCCAGAAGTTAATCGAAGAATAAAAGCCGTTGTCTCCATTGGCAATTACAAGCTGGGTATCCTGACGGCCAATATGGGCCTTTGCGGTATTTGTTATTAATATAGTAGAAACTCTTCCAACTTCAAATCCGGAGGATATTGTTGAAATTACACCGCTCTGCTTCCAGCCCTTTGCATCAAACTCTGTTTTTAATTCTGTTTCTGTATTAAAAAGTGATGTTGCAGTCCCCTTGTTCAATATCATGTCAATTCCAAAAGAATTAGCAAGTGTATTCCAGCCGCAGGTAAGCGTAATAAGGTCTGAACTGCCATTTGACCATGGGTTGGAAGTTACATAAATTGCACCAATATAAGAATTACATAAATTTGAAGAATAGGCTGCATTTGGTCCAAAATATTCAGACCTGTAATAACTTACCGGAATAAAGATTCCATGGGCTAAGTATGGGAACGGGTTATAAGGTTTGGATTCCAGTTTAGATTGGGGCTGCGGCTCTGGCTCCGCATTTGCTTCCAGGCTGATTGTAGCAGCAGCTTCCGGGCTTTTTTTGCGGCTTGCAGGAGCAGATTCCCATTGTAAAGAAGTTTCTTTAAGGCTTAATATGCGGTTCTGCTGCAAAAACTCACCAATATAAACCAGGCGGTCATTCCAGTAAACAGGCTCAAAAACGCCGCCCGAAAAATCATTATTAGTCAGATAAAGTTTAGACTCAGACAGGTCAAAGCGTCCAAGGCGGGGCATAGTAGATTTCTGAGCATAGCTGAAGTATAAGCCCTCGTTTTCGGCCGCCCCCTGCTCAGAATAGGAAAGGGAGCGGACAACAAGGCCTTTTGGGAAGGCAAATTCTTTTGTTTCTTCTATTAAATTGCCTTCCACACTGCTTACACTGCTTATGCAAAGGCTGTAATTAAGCCCTGCTTTTTTTATCCAGGCGAAACGGCCGTCTTTAAGGGCGGTAAAGGCATAAGGGTTTGTTTCGGCCTGAAGAATCTGCTCGGAAACTTTTGTGCTGCCTGTAATGCGGCTGCCATCCGGGCTGAATTCCAGACGGAAGGCCACAAGGCTGTAGTGCTGGTCCAGATATTTTTGAGCAAGAAGATAAGTGCTGTCTCCAGCCTGAATAACAAGCCCTTCCCTAAGCCCCTTTTCCTTTACTGAATAAAAGCTTTTATTAGAAAAATCATAAATCTTTATGCGGGCTTTTTCTGTAGGGCTGTTTATGCTGATATAGTTTACGGCAAGAAAGCGGCCGTCGCTGGAAAGGCGCACCGAAGAAAGGCCTCTCTGCGAAAAAACTTGATGAAAAACAGGAGCTGTATTATTATCATCAGCTCCGGTACCATCTCCAGCCTCCGCCGAAAAAACCCGACCTCCCAAACGGTCCATCCAGACAAGCCTGCCGCCTGCAGAAGTTAAAGAATCATAAAGGGAGCCTGAATCATTGAGCTGAGAATAACTCGTAGACTCCGGCTGGAAAAAGTCCTGGGCAAGGCCTGCTCTTACAGAATCATCTGGAATATCCGGCACTTCGTACTGGGTTTCAAAATCATGCCAGGCATTTTTTAGTTTTTCTCCAAAGGCCTTTTTAAAAGCCCCGGATACAGTAAGATTTTTTCCATTAACAATGCGGTACCAGAAGTCTGCATAAGCTTCCATTCCGTATTCAGTCTGCAGCCACTGATGAAAAGCCCCGTTGAAAAAGTAAGGAGCACCAGAAGGTCTGCCGTCTGAAGCACCCGAAACATCGTGATATGAAGGAAACTTATCTTCAATTTTGGCCTGCTTTACATAATGCTTTGCATACTCGTCGTTCAAACGACCTTGGCCTGCCGTACTTTCACTGGTAAGGGTGGCACCCTCTGCCATTCCGGTAGTTACGGCAAACATTCCAGGTGTTACACAATCACCAAAAACCTTTCCCACTCCCCGCCAGAATCCGTTTTTCATATTATAAGTAACTGCGTGGGTAAGTTCATGACGGAAGGTTGAAAGAAGAGTTTCGCTGAAAACCGCCAGCTCGCTGGAGCCAGAACAGGCTGTATCGTAAATTGCAATATGATTATAAGGAACAGCCGTCCAGAAGGCATTAAACTGTTCAACGGCTGGAGTAATTACAACCGGCATTCTGAAAGAAGGAGTAAGGCCGTACTGGGCAGTTACTTCCTCGTAAACCGTGTCTGCCTTTTCGTAAAGAATGGAAGCGCTTTCCTGGCAGCGCTCGGGATATATAATATCAAACCACTGGGTTTTTGCTACGCGGAGTTTTTTTTCACCCCAGAGCATTCCACTGCGTGCAGAAAGCTCTGCACACAGAAGGAAAGCCGCAAGCAGACAAAAAATCTGCCTGCAAGTAAAAAGGCTGCGTGATTTACATTTCTTTAAGTCTCTTTTCTGCATATCTGAAATAAGCCGCTCCAACCGGTGCAGCAATTATAACATATATGATGCTTAAAATCACAAGGGAAAGCATTGATTTTGGAAGAGCAAAAACCACAAGAATTACTACAAGTCCAACTGTTAACATAGAAAGAAGCATAGACCAGAGAACATTAAAGTTCTGTTTGCTTGCGGCCATTGGAGTTTCCCAGTTGAGCTTTGGATTTAAGGTATCAATAAACATATCAATAAAAATCAAAAGAAGGGAAACTGAGCCCGAAACGAGAACCGTCATAAAGCAGATAGAAAACAGGTCTGTAAATGTAAGAGGAACCTGCAAAAGAAAATAGGCAAGTGTAAGCAGGAAAATCATAATTACATTTGCAATTCCCACATAAAGCATGGCATGCCAGAACTTCACTTTTACAATCAGATTAAAATCTATAGGCATAGCCTTAAGATCGTTAAGGGATTTGCCTTCGCGGGAAAAAGAAGTTGTAGCAAGGTTTGCAAAGGTTCCGGTAAATACGACAAAGGCTGCACTTCCCAGAGTTACAAAGTACTTTGCTGATTTCAGGCTTTCCGGGCTAAGTTCTGCAAGCTTTCTCTGGAAGGCTGAGAATATTACCCCAAGCCCCTCGCCCGAAGCAATAAAGCCAACGCCAAAAGAAAGAATAAAGATTACCGGGAAAAGATAAACAAACAATGGGCCGTTTGCAAAAAAGGCAGGTTCTCGAACCACGTTGCGGTAGTCGCGGACAAAAAGAGCGTGGAAAATAGAGACCGAACGAACATCCTTTTCAATTACCTCTTCTGCCTTCTGGGCTGTAATTTTTTTTGATTTTACGTCAGCAAAGCCATCCAGAGTCTTAATGTACAACTTTCCAAAAAACGGAACCAGCACAAAAAGAATAAGGGCAGAAAGGGCTGCAAGAATCAGGATAGGAAGGATTTTTCCTTTCAGAGCGCCGGAAATGTACATAAAGACCGGCATTTTATCACTCAAGCCAAAAAGCTTTTCTATAGAAGAGCCCATCTTTTCGCCCATAAACTTGGGATTGGAAAAAGACATTGAAATAGAAGAATTCATCAATCCGTAAAAGATACAAAAAGCTATCAGAAGAACTGTGGCAACAACAGTCATCAGCTTCTTTTTGCGCAGGGCCGGAATAAAGAAAAGAATCAATATAAATAGAAGATAGATTACAAAAACCGCAGCCAGAGAAAAGGCCAGGGCCGCAACAAGAAAACCAATATAAAAGAGCGGATTTGTAAGCAGACCTTCGTTTGCTCCGTATACAATAGAACTGATGGCAAACATACCAAGTCCCATAATTGCATCAGAAACAAAAGAAACTGCAAACTTTGCTCCAAAGAACTGGCCCGGAGTAAGCGGCAGGCTCATAAGAAATTCTTCGCTGCTGCCTGTATAATAAGAAGCCGCAACCGAAGTAAAGCCAAAGAACATAATAATCAAAAGAGCAACCAGCATGGTAATAAAAGGCATGGCCTCCTGATTTCCGCTTGCTGCCAGAAACTTATAGGTGGCAATCATATAGGCTGTATACATTCCAATCATTACGGCAATAACATAAATTGCAAATAAGATGATGAATATATTTTTAATGATTCCCTTAGGCCCCTTTTTAAAGCCTTCCAGAAAGCCGCCTACGTTCAGCGTACTTGTATTTAAAATTTTAAAGAGATTATAAAACATTGCAGTGCCCCTCTAGTTTGCCCCTGCATTTTCAGCGGCTGCCTTTGCGGTACTACCAATCATTTCAAGGAAGATATCTTCCAGAGACTGGCCTTCTTTTCCGTGCTGCTCCTTGAGCTCGTTCATAGTTCCCTGGAAAATCAACTGACCTTTTTTGATGATTCCAATACGGTCGCAAAGCTTTTCTGCAACTTCCATTACATGAGTAGAAAAGAAAACCGTCTTTCCAGCCCCTGCACGTTCCCTCATAATTTCCTTTACGATAAAGGCTGCTTCCGGGTCCAGACCAACCATAGGTTCATCCAGAATCCAGTTCTGAGGGTCTGTAATAAGGCTGGCAATCAAAAAGAGCTTCTGCTTCATACCGTGGCTGAAGGATGAAATCTTATTATTCAAAACTTCCTTAAGACCAAAGCGGGTGCAGTAGTTTTCTATGCGTTCCTTACGAAGGTCGGCCGGAATCTTGTAAACATCACCAATAAAATTAAGATATTCAATAGCCTTAAGACGAGAAACAGTTTCCGGATTATCCGGCACAAAAGCAAACTGTCTTTTAGCTGCCACCGGACGCTCTTTGATAGAAATTCCATCCAGCTCCAGTTCGCCCTGATCCGGCTGAATAATACCGGTAAGCATTTTTATTGTAGTAGTTTTTCCAGCCCCGTTAGGCCCCAGAAATCCAAAAATCTCGCCATTGTTCACAGTAAGCGAAAGCGAATCCACCGCCTTAGCCCCACCCTTGCTGTAGGTCTTCGAAACACCTTTAATCTCAAACATTTTTTTTATACTCCTATATCTGCACTATAAAATATTTTTCGCTTTTTTTACACTTTTTTTCTTGAATTTCGCAGAAAATCGCATATTAAGTCTACTTTATATATAGAGAAATATTATTGGCCACCGCGGATTTCTCAAAATTATTTTAAGAGGTTTGATATGGCATTTTGGAACAGAAAGTACAAGGACTCTGTTTTTACAGATTTATTCGGAACAGACAAAACGGGAAAGGAAAACTTTCTTGCCCTTTACAACGCACTTTCAGGTAATGATTTTAAGCTGAAAGAAGTTTCGCTGGAACGCAAAGTTATTGAACAGGCCCTATATAAGACGTTCAATAACGACGTCAGCTGGGAAATCAATGGAAAACTCATTGTACTGATAGAACATCAGTCTACTGTAAATGGGAACATGCCATTACGATGTCTTGAGTATGTAACAAGAATTTATGAGGGAATCGTACCAGTAAGACAACGGTATGCAGAAAAAGTATATAAAATTCCCAATCCTGATTTTTATGTTGTCTACATGGGCAAAAAAGAACAGCCACTGGAACAGGATTTGAGATTATCTGATGCTTTTTATACAAAAGACAGCAGTAAACTGGAACTTGTAGTAAAAGTCAAAAACTGTTCTGATTCAAAATTATTGCCGTTAGTAAAAAGTTGTGCTATTCTTAGAGAGTATTGTCGTTTTATTGAAATTGTCGAACTGAATTTTAATAAACGTCATCCTAGAAGATCTTTCCAGAAAGCAATTGAACAGGCAATGGAAGAAGGAATCTTAGTGGATTATCTTGATAGAAAATCCAGGGAGGTTATAAACATGCTCTGCGCACAATACAATTATAAAATGGATATTGCTGTAAAGAAAGAAGAAGCTTTTAAGGAAGGTGCCCAGCAGAAAGCTGTGGAAGATGCACGTAAACTTCTTGCAGATGGAAAGTATACTGCTAAAGAAATTTCTGAACTATTACAAATCCCTATTGAAGCTTTTGACGAAACATTGTAAGCATAAACGACAACAGACATATAATCTTACGGCTTGAGAAATCAAGCCGTAATTTTTTTAAAACTCCGTAGAATACTTTGAAAACTCTCTATGCAAGAAGCAAACTTCTGAACCTGTAAGGTAATTCAAATTAGCTCGCTTCAGTGGAATTATCTTTTTGGTCTGGCCTTTGTGGATTGCAGTATTTAGCATTTCAATAAGATTTTCATTTTCCATTTTTGAGATTTCGTTTGCGTAAATCTCTACGCCTTCCGAAAGAGCCTGTTCCGGATAATAAAGTGAAGTCAGTTTTACAAAATACTGTTCGTAAAAATCCTTGTGAATCAAATAAATCAGTTTATAAAAATCAGTTTGGGTAAGATAAACCAGATCCCCCGCAGTCTGTAGTGCATATAAAACAATCTGACGGAACTTTTCTGTATCACGATTATTCGTTCCCATATAGCTTACAGTATCTTCCGGCATAATATCGTCAATAATATTTCTGTATTCAATCTGATATAAATTAGCAAGAGTACGAATTTGAGAAGAACTAAGTTCTATCTCGCCAGTTTCATATCTCATATAAGACTGGCGCGTAACACCAAGTTTTTCGGCAATAAATTCCTGTGTAAACTTATTTCTGTCTCTCAAAAGTTTTAAAATATTCATATTTCAAATTATAACTCAATAAAAATGTTAAAAAAAGTATAAAATTTTCAAAAATTGCACATTTTAACAACATTTAACTTTACTTTAAACCTAACATGTATTATAAATGTTGTTATACATTATAATGTAAAAAATAATGAACATTTAATGCTTTTAGTTATTCAACATTAATCATTTATGAAAAAGGAGTCTAGTATGAAAGAAAAATCTGAAAGCAAAGAGAAAATAGTGTATGAAAAGGCCATCCAGGAAGCTATTTCTAAAGGTATCCTGTCTGACTATCTTACCAGAAAAGGAGACGCTGTAGTTGAAATGCTTATGAATCAATTTAGCGGCGACTTTGCAGAGGATTCAGAAGAACCAGAAGATAAAGACGAAGATAAAAACAATTAATCATTTACAGGAGTATGATTTATGATATTAATTGATTTATTTTACAATATTAGAGGAATCCTTAAACGCAGGAAGGTTGTTAATATGCTCTGTGCTGAATATAGTTATAAAACAGATATTGCAGTAAAGAAAGAAGAAGCATTCCAAGATGGCCAAGAACAAAAGGCCATTGAATCTGCGAGAACAATGCTGTCCGATAACTTGTCTCCCGAAAAGGTCTCTCTTTATTCCGGCCTTCCTCTCGAGAAAGTCCTGGAACTGCAGAAAAGTATTACAGTAGAAGTTTAGTTTATTCATCAAACACAAAGCCGTTGCCACTTACTTTCCATTTTTTGTAAATTGAAGGTAGTGAAGTATTTAAACCATTCAACTCAGTTAAGATTGTAGATGCGCTTGTATATGTACTTGCCTTTTCTTCACCAAAATAAACACCACCATTGGCTGCACTTCCTGAAAGATAATAAACTTTTGTTATAGAACCATCCCAACTAGTTGTACCACTTGATGAATAACCTACAATTCCACGGGCATCCGTTGAAGTAGATGTTATAGTTCCAGAAGAAAAACAGTATTCTATAGTTGGTAACCAGTTTTGATTTGTAGAATTCTGTCCTCCTGTGATTCCTCCTGCATATCCAGAGCCGTTTGCAATTATATTGCCCATGTTTCCACAGTTTCTTATTTCACAACCATGATCTGTATTGTTAGTTGGAGCTCCTGCATGATTACCTACTATACCACCCGCATAGCTGATGCTTGTTATTGTTCCGGTATTAATACAGTTTCTGATGATACAAGCTTTAGCCTTCCCGACAATACCTCCACAACCAGGACCAGACTCATCTGTAGTTGTAAGGTTTCCGGAATTAGAACAACCATCAATTATTATATCTCTTGTTCCATCAGAAGACCTGGCTTCTCCAATTATTCCTCCAACATATCTTTGGGTCGAAGTAATATTCACTGAAGAACTGCAATTGGATATAGTTCCTCCATTACTGTTTATAGATCCTATAATCCCTCCAATCGCATCTGATTTTGTTGTATTCAAAGAACCTGTAACAGTCAAATTTTTTATTGTTGCATCTTTAGCATAGCCAATAATACCTCCGACATGCAAAGAAGTAATTGTGACGTTATTATATGTTATGGTTTTATTATTTCCATCAAAAGTTCCTTCAAATGTAGATTGATAATAGTTTCCAATAGGCTCATAATTTCCCGTTATTGTTATATTATTAGCTAATTTTATAGTTGCACCAGAACAACTTTGTCTGTTGTTAGACGCGTTAACTTTTCCTTCCAGATATGAAAGATCTGATTGAGAACATACAGCATAGGTTTTTGCGTTTTCGAAGGTTGTGACAGATTTGACTGAAGGTGCGCTAAACATATTGCCATTAGAGATTATGTAATAGTTTTCATTTGTAAGAGAAAATTTTGTGAAATTGTTTGTTATGTAGGCTATATCGGAGTCTGAATTGGATTTTGGCTCCAGAACTTGATTTCCATCTGAGTAAGCAGATGAAGTTATCTTTGTAGCAAAAGAATTACCTAAATTTCCATTAATTTTTATTTTTGATGCTACAAGATATATATCATTGTTTCTTATACCCGTAGAAGGAATACTTGCAGTTGTTCCACTTAATTCAAAATTAGAAATAGAAGTTCCAAGCATACCGTTTATTGATTCTATATATACTGCTCCACCTTTTCCCTCACTTGTATTATCAGCAATATTATTTTCAATATTTCCTCCAGTCATTGTCAGAACATTCCACTCTGTATTCAGATAAATACCTCCACCTCTGCATGCACTATTGTACGAGATGTTACCAGAATCAAAATACAATTTGCTGTAATTAGACAAAAATACACCACCAGCATGTGCAGTATTTAGAGCAGTTTGCGAAACTTTATAAGAGGCATAATTTTGGCGTATACCACCGGTTAAAGTTGTTTTGTTAGTAGGTTTTCCGTCACTGTCACAAGATGCATAACCGAGATAAATATTGGCACCCGTATTGTAAACTCCTCCACCTGCAGAATAAATGTCATTATTTCCGTATGGTTCAGCATAATTTCCAGTTGATGCTGATGCCGTTTCTGTTCCACTGCCGCCAATAAGCGCTGTACCCGTTAGAAAGACTTTTGCATCAACAGCATTATTTTCACCTGAACTGTAAATTCCCCCACCGTAACTTGCTTGGTTTCTGGTGATTTGTCCTCCAGAAAGATTGACAGTTCCTTTTAGGTTATAAATACCTCCACCTTGTGCACCTATCGTTTTTATTGCTGTTCCATTATATGAAATAGCCCCAGTTTTCATTTTTACAGTTCCGCCATTATTATAAATACCGCCACCACAAGCTGAAGCATAATTATGAAGAATTCCATAACCATCTGTTAAAGCCAAAACTGCATTTTCATTATCACTAGGAGCAGAGTATCCAAGCCATATGCAGCCAGTCGAGGCAACATACACTCCACCACCATTTGTAGCCTTATTTCCACCAGTGGTGTTTGTAGCAGGTGAGGTTGCAGATTCTCCAATCAGTGCTGTTCCAGACATACATAAATCAGCATTGGAAAGATAAACTCCGCCTCCATTTACAGCATAGTTGCCTTTTATTTGAGAACCAGTTTTCATTATTAATTTTGCACGGTCGCTATCACTTCCTGTAATATAAATACCACCTGCATAACCGCTTGTGTTATTGACAGTATTACCAGAAACAATAGCCCCTGTATCAAGAGTAAGAGTGACACCCGCAATATTCGAATAAATTCCGGCTCCATGCCCAGTGGTATTACCGCCGGTAATAGTAAGTTGTTCTATAGTTAAATCTACCTTGGAATTGATTCCAAGAGCCTTTCGATTTTCCGTACCATTATTAGGATTAGGATTTATTTTAGCAGTATTTGTTGTTCCTTTTAATCTTATTTTTGGATTAGTTACACTTGTAGAAACTGCTATATATTGTTGAGCTCCAGTTGCACCTCCGGCTACACCTGTTACTTCACCAACGATGTTAATTGTAGTTTCATTATCATCTGCTGTATTCCATACCTGCATTGTAGCCTGCTTTATGGTTACATAAGGATGAGACGCAGTTCCTGTATTTGAATCACTTGCTCCGGTTGCAGAAGAAACATAGAGAGGTGCATCTAGTTTTCCAACATTGCTATGAGAAATAATGTTCCATTCGCTGTCACTAACATGTATTTTCTCTATATTGGCTGATGTACAACTTCCAGAAAGAACTTGTGTTCCGCGAACAAGAGAAGGTAAAGTTATTGTGGCAGTTGCTGTTGAATCTAGAGTTTCAACTATTTCTATTGTTTTGGAAGCACTGAGGTAAATATCATTATGTTTGTCAGAAATAGCAGAGTCGTTGACTTTTGTAACTTTTGCTGAACTTGCAATTTTAAGGTTTCCATTTGCACTTACATAAATTGCTCCGCCAGAAGTGCTGGCAGAATTATCTGCAATAAGTGCTCCTGTGCTCAGTGTTACAGTTCCTTTTGTTATATTGATTCCACCACCGGTATCCGCATTTCCCCCGGTAATTTTGAGGTTTGTTATCGTTACAGGTACAGCAGTGTCTACTGTAAGAACTGACCCGCTAGATCCGCCTTTAAGACTGTCGCTTGTATTTCCTGTGACGCCACTGATTGTGAGGGAACTTGCTTTTACAGTAGTAGCTTCTGTAGTACCGTCCGAAATCGTCTGAGCTCCAGAAAATTCACCACTAATCCAGATTGTGTAAGCTTTGCCAGTGTTTCCATTTTTCTGCAAGTAGTCTATTGCCTTGGCAAAGGTTGCGAATGGAGCGAAAACTGTTCCGTTGCCTGTGTCGTTGTTGGCAGTAATTGTTGTTCCGCCAATAGTTGTATTTCCTACGTAAATCTGGGTAATAAGATAATCTTGAATATCAGATTCTCTTACCTTATATTCATTGCTGGCATTAATCGGACACGTACCACCATTGTTTACCCATCTTGTGGTTGTCATGTTTGGGAAAATATTGATTCCCTGATAGTCTGTGTAAACTACATAGCCATTTTTCTTGAAAACGAGTTTTGCTCTGTATGATCCTGCAATTCTGTTTTTCAAGGTTATTTTTGAAGGTAAGATTGTTTCACCCTTTGTCAAATCAGCTGTAATCTCATCGTTTCCAAAATAAAGTTCGAGTTCATCGGGTGTTACAGAAATAGATGAGTCATAAGAAATACCCAAATCTACATTGCCCTTGCTGTTGGCATCAATTGCAAGCGGTTTAATATGGAATTCATGATTGAAAGTAGGTGTAGTAGTAGAAATTGCAGCATCATAACTATCTTTTAAAATTATAACTGTACTGCCATTAAAGCTTGCTTTAAATCCAGCTTCTATTGTCCAGGTGGTTTCTGTATCGGTAATTGGAAGTGTTATTGAAAATGTGGCTCCTGTTGTTGTGGAAGTAATGGTGATGACTGTATCGGGATCTTCAGAGGAGATAACTTGGGAGCCAGATGTTGCAGTTACATAATATGATCCAGTAGGCACAACCGGAAAAGCATTTCGTTCTTCTGCAGTATTCATTGAATCAAATAAACATTTGTATTCTTCTGGTATAGCTCCAGAACCGGTAAGCTCTTCTGGTAGTTTAATAATACCTGTAATAGTTAGTGTTTTTTGCTTGCCTGAAATTTCACTTTGTTCTGAAGAAGTATTTACATTATCAAAAAGATTAGAGCAGGAAATAAATGTAAGAGAAACTATAGATAGTAAAAGAGTTTTTAATACCTTCTTCTTTAATTCATTCTTATTCATATATTCTTCCTTCAGTTTTTTCAAAGTAATTATTTTGTGCATCTGCAAATTCCTGTATAAACATAACTGCCATAGCTTACATCAATTTCTATGACATAACTTCCAGCTGGTAAAGTGTCTCCCAGAGTGACTTCAATCTCATTATTGCCTGTATAGTTATGAGACCAGAAAGACTCTGGAATTTCAGCTCCATTCTTTTTCAAAAAGATATGAGTATTTGAAGATTCAGATCCAGACCACTCAGTGTCTGTGCATGTAATTGTTATCTTAATTTTATTGCTTTGATGATAAAATGAAAATAAAATAGCTTCCTCAGGTACAGTATATTGTGCTATGGTACCACCACTGATACCTAGATAGGCATCGCCGTTATTTTCAAACTCAGGGGTTTCGGGGTTCTCTGGTGTCGGATCTGTTAAGATAGAACATCCAGATACATCACCATAGAAATATTTAAATGGATGAATGTATGTTCCATCATCATTTTTATTCTGGCTCCATTCCTTTCCATAGGCATAACCTTCTGTAAAGCGGATGTTGTTTCCAATGGTTGGGGGAGTTTCTGTTGTAACACCAATAGTAGAGCGATTTGCATCAGAAGTCTGTAACTTTCCATTAATGTTTATTAATTTATCAGTTGGAAGATAAATGTTTGAAGCCACAGATGGTGACGCATTTGTACCATTTTCAGAAATGAAAACTGTACCTCCAATTGTCATGGCACCATCAACGTACACGCCGCCGCCACTATTTGCTTTATTACCAGTAATACTTCCGCCTTTCATAATGAAGTCTGCATTTTCTGCAACATATACTCCACCTCCTAAACCTGAAGAAACATTACTTGTTATAATTCCTCCACTCATTGAAAAGTAACCATCTGTTTCAACATAAACACCAGCACCTTTATTGTCAGCCGTAGTTATTGTGTTACCAGAAATTTCACCACCATTCATAAAGAAAGAAGAGCCTCCAGAAACACTAACTCCTCGTGTTCTTTGATTAGGAGATCGATAAGATACTGTTCTTGATTTAAGCTTTAATCCTGTCCAGGAATTTTCTTTTTTTAAGCCTTCAATAGTCAGTGAGGTACTAATTCCTTCTTCAGTAGGTTCTATTTTTAAGATTGCATCAGAACTGGTTGATGTGATTGTTGCAGAGCCCTTTCTATCTCCATAGGAAGCTTCATAACATTCGATAGATAAATTTGACTGAACTACAAGCTGAGAGCTACAAGTTTCTGAATGGTTATTTATTACATGGATTGTATAAGTTTTATCCATTCTGTTTATTCCATTTACTACAGAAATTGCTGTTTTTATTGTTGCAAATGGTTTATTTGGAGAACCGCTGTTATCATCGCTAGCGTCTGTGCCGCCTACATAAAAGTCTGTAAGGCCGTAAGCGTCTACAAGTTGTGTTGTAAGCCTAAAGACTCCGTTTTTTATAAGTTCATTACTTGCGGCTGTTGTTTTGCTTGATTCCCAGGTTTTAGTTTCAAGGTTATCATATACACAAATTATCTGTGTACTTGAAAAAAGCAGCTGTCCTTCTTCATCAGTAAAGTTTATTGCTGCTTCCCAAATACCACTCGGAAAATTATTTTGAAAAATTGAAACAGTTGAAACCGCACTTTTTCTTAATGCTTTTGTTGTATCATTCCATTCTGTAAAATTACTCCAACCAGCAGTTAGTTTTGTAGCATCTTCTGGATAAGAAAGATTTTTTCTTGGCTGTATTTCTACCCAAGATATTTTATTATCACTTGGATTTTCTATTAGTATCTGAAGACTTACTTTACCTTTTCCATTTTCCGATACATAAGGTGCAAGATAGAAGGTATGGTCCACTCTTGGTTCTGTTGCTGTTGCAGGATTAAACTCAAAGGTATCTTTTATTAAAACTGCATCTGTGATTGAAGAGTCTAATGCCGAAACCCCCTTTGCACCAACCTCTATTATCCAGGTTGCACCTGTCTTAAGTGGAATAGAAAAAGTTCCTGTAGTTTGGTTTAAATCATCTGAAATAATAATATCATTTGAATTGGCTTTATTTGTTGCCTGTGCATAATATGTAATAGATGCCGGAAGTGAAGGCTGCGCTGAACGCGAAGGCTCACTGCCAGAATATTCTGCACTCTCCATGCGTCTAAGCAGAGAGTCTTCTACTTCAAAACTTCCATTAAAAATTACAGTTTTATTTTCTATGCTGCCACCGGTAGAATTTCTGCAGGAAACTAAAAGCAGAATACAGGAGAAAGAGAAAACTAACTGTAAAAGCTTTATTGTCTTTTTCATAGTTCTGTTCCTCCTTCTACTCATCAAATACTGCGGCATAATCTGAACCAGCCCGCCATCTCTTTAAATATGTATTGTTTGGGTCTACAGTATTTGCATAGGCATTAAGGGCATCTACAAGATCTGTACCATATGCAAGGCTTTGAGGCTGTCCGTTTATTGCATCGCCGGCTATAAGCCCTCCATTTCCAGATGAGATATATCCATTGTATGCAAAAGTACCGCCCTGAACGGTATTCCTTGAATAGCTGCTCGGCTCACAGACAAGCCAGTTTCTTTGTGTAGAATTGGAAGCATTTCTATTTTTTGTGTCATCACATCTTACACAATTTTCCCGCCAGTAGCAGTATTCAATCTTTGCAGTATTGCGATTTGTATCCTGAGCTCCACATATTGCTCCAGGAAGGCCGTTTATTCCACTTCCAGAAGAATCATAATATTTATTCAGCCAGATTTCTCCATAATTTACACAATTACGGATAAAGCCATCATTCCAATTAACGCCGGTAATTCCGCCTGCTACGCCATATAAACCAGCCCAGTCCCCTTTACCGCTACTCCAGCTGCAATTTTTTAAATCTCCTGTATTTATACAGTTTTCTATAAGTCCTGAATTAACACAACAAATTCCACCGACTCTTCCATAATAACTTGCTTCGGTTATATTTATTTTATTCCAGCAGTTACGGATAATTCCTTCATTATGATAACATATCCCGCCAAAAGCATGGAATTTATATTTACTTGAATCAGTAGCATCATTATGATTTGAAGTTCCTTCTTCTACTTTTATGTTGAAGTCATCGCCATCTTTAAGCTCTAAAATTACATTTTGAATTGTACCTTTATTTTTCCAGCAGATTCCAATAAAATCTTCTGACACAACTTTTCCCAAGGTAATTGTATGACCGTTTCCGTCAAAAACACCTTCAAAGTCTGTACCTGTATTTGTAATACGACCATCAACAACCTTTGCACTTATTGGTAAATATTCTTCAGTAGAAAAATCAAGGTCAGTTAAAAGGTTTATACAGGTATCTCTTGTGATTTCTGCCGTTCCATTCGAAATGTCGGAAAATTGATTTTTCAAAGCCTCTTTTGTTGTAATTGGAATTATATTTGTAAAGCCCGTAATTACAAATTCAGCATCTTTTACAAGCCCCAAATATTCTACATAAACATGAAGATCGTAGCGGCCGGCATAACCTGAATCTATTAACAATTCACTGCTTTCTGAAGATCCTACTTCCATTCCTCGATAATAAAGCTTAAGGGTCCATTTTAAGGGATTATCTGTACTATTAAGTACATTGTCTGTTATATCCATTCCGTTCAATTTAATGGTTGGTGTGATTTTAATTGTACGGTTTTCTACTTGAGTATCGCCATGCTTAAACTTGTCAAAATTTGTAGCAAAGGTCATTGAAAAAGCATTGCTAAGTAAATTTACATAATCTTTTCCGCTGAGAGCCACTCCCGCCTCAAGTGTACTTGGGGTTGTACTTGTTGGTAACGGCATGATGATATATCTTAAATCGCTCTTAAAATAATTTGATGGAGTTGCACTGTTTGTCGTACCATAACCTGTTGTAAAAATTGCAGGATCTGTAGTTGATGTTATTTTTTTAGGAGTCCAGCCAAAGCTCACGCTGATATCTGTTCCGCTTGCAATTGCCCTTTCTACTTTGATTTTTGAACCAGAAGGCAGGAAGAGGTTTGACGGAGTGCTGCCCGACAGATTGTTTTTTACAATACCGCCGGAGATTGTTATGTTCTGGCTGTCTAAAAGAATTCCTGCTCCGTTGCCATTCGAAACATTTCCAGAAATTTCACCCCCATTCAGCTCCATTACTCCGGGGCTGTAAACACCTGCACCACCACCTGCTGTAGTATTATTATTCCCGCAGATTTTACCGCTGTTCATGATGAAAGTTCCTTCATTGTGAATACCTACGTTGCCGGAACCGCTAATACCTGCTCCATCAATAATAAGACCTTCGAGAGTAAGGTTTGAGCTTGAAGGAATTTTAATACAAGAGCCTGCATGATTTCGTATCAGTTTTGCACCGGAATCATCTTCTGCATGAATTGTAATTGTTTTATTATACTCCAGTGCAATTGTGGCAGATAAAGTCTCTTCAAATCCATCTGCAATTATAATCGTAACTTCTTTAGTCTCAGTACCATAAATATCATTTATGATTGAAACCGCATGGCTTAAAGTTTCGAATGGGTCGAGAGGACCTCCTGCATTTGAGTTTGAACCGGAAGCGCTGTCTACGTAATATTTATTTCTCTGTGTACGCCAGGCAGTTATGAGTTCATCAGTTACCTCAAAAACTCCAGCAGAAATCAATGTGCTGTTTGAACCGCTTACCCATTTTGTAGTCTCAAGACCTGGAACAACATTCACTGTCTGAATTGTAGAAAAGACAGGATCATTTCCAGAATTATAAAAAGTCAAAACAAGATTATAGGTTCCGCAGGCAACATTCTCACGCTCCAGAATTATCTGATCTCCAGAAGCAGTGCATTCACTTGTATCAAAATCTGCACCCTCCGGCTTACTGTGAACCGCTATTCCCATTTTTACTACAGTAGAAGGCACCGTCATTTCCAGTCGGATAGTACCTGTGCCTTCATTTACCGGCTTCAGGTAAAAAGCATGAGAGAAGGTTGGTGTATTTACAAGAAGATTTGCAGTGAATGTGTCTATAAGAATCTTCTGCTGATTTGCAGTATTTCTGATTCCACTTTCAATTTTCCATTCTCCAAAGGAAAGAGGGATTTCAAAGGTTCTTTCTGTCTGGTCTACTTCTACCTCAAAGGCCTCTCCGTTTTTTGGAGTAGCAATTACATAGAATTCGTGACTCGTCATATCAATTGCAACCGGACTTGCAGAGCGAGCCAGTGAACTTTCCAGATTTATACTTCCCTTAAAAAGAACTTTACTTTCATCATTATCAGAAGCTGTCTGCGTTGAAGAGCCGGATACAGACTGCACACAAGAAGTCAAAAACAAAAGGGCGGTGAGTAAAACTAAAAAAATGGACTTTCTTTTAATTAACTTTTCCATACTCATTACACTCCATTATGACGGGTCATAGCCGTATACGGTAAACGAATCATCATAAGATATTCCATTCCAGGTAGCCTGAACATGAAGCTCATAAACATCCTCATAACAAGCTTCCGAAGGAAGAACAAATTCCCTGCTTGTAAATGTACAGCCAGGAACAGGTACATTATTTATAAAGAGTTCTATGTTCCATGTAATCGGATTAGTTGTAGAAGCAAGAGCTTCTTCCGTTACATCAATTCCATCAATTGTGATTGTTGGATTTATCTTTAAGGTTCTGTCAGCGTCGGAAGCAGAAAGTGCGTCGAACCAGTTCTGCTCAAGAGCAAAGGTAATTTGCTGTGAGGTCAGTGGGTCTGTAATACTTCCGCCGTTTACTGCAATAACTGCCTCGCCACTTGTGTCGTCAACAGAAACTGCATAATTATCGCCGATAAAGTAAGTACCCGGCATTACACCGCTGTTGTTTCCATCAGCAAAACCATAGCCTTGAGTAATAATAACCGGAGTAAGAATTGTTGGTATGGCCTGTGTTGTAATACCAATATTAGACTTGCTACCATTTGAAGCCAGACTGTCTTCAATCTTAATTTTTATTCCTGTTGGCAGATAAAGGTTAGACTTTCCGCCAGAAGCATTTGTATTATCAGTAATCTCAACTGCACCAGAAAGGCTTATATCTGTTTGTGTATAAATAGCACCACCATTTCCTGATGCCTGATTTTCTGTAATTGAAACACCGTCTGTTATTGTAAGGCTTGCTCTAGTCTCTACATAGATTGCACCACCATCAGCGCTTGCAGCATTACCAGTAATCTTAGTTCCAGAAAGCAAAGTGAGTTTGCTGCCAGACTTCATAAGAATTGCGCCGCCCTTTTCTGCCTGGCCATTTGTAATGGTGATATTCTTGAGGGTGATTGGAATACTGCTGTCGATTGTAAGGGCTGGACCGCTGCCCTGGGCATCGATTGTTGCTGAACTTCCCGGGCGGCCGCTGATTACAAGTTCTTTTGCAATTGTTGGATTTACAATTGCGGTACCCTGGAGAGTTCCGGATGCATAAATGTTGAGTTTGTCGTTCGGCATATTTCTTGTATCAACATCATTAATTGCAGCCTGCAGGGTCTTGAAAGGAAGATCGCGGGTTCCGTCTGCAGTTACATCGTCTCCGTCTTCGCTTACATAAATTGCACAGTCCACAACACGCAGGGTTACGCATGTCAAAGGTGACTGCTCGTAATTTATTAATGTTGCGTAGGTTTCCAGATGATAGGTACCCTCTGTCAGTTCAAAAGTAACGGCACTGTTAGTCTGATCTTCCTTAAACAGGGCACTTACTGTGCTTGTTCCCTTATAAAGTGCGTAATGCAGAGTTGTCTGGCCTGGAACTGTAATTCCCTTATGATCTGTTGTCGGCGGTGTCAGGGTGATTTTAAAAGGATCCACATTACTGCCAGCTACCATTTCGTTGGCACCGGTTGTGTAAACTACATTATCAACATCCTTTATATCAACCCTACTCAGGCGGGAAATTTCTGTATTTGTATAAACTGTCTGAGTGAGTCCTGCTTTATCTTTAAGACCAAGGGTAAAATCTTTTTCGCCCATAAAGAAGGGTTCTTCTGTTTCAAAATAAACTGACCTGTCAGAATCAGCAAAAGCCTTTGAATCGATAATTGAATAACCAGGTTTAGGTGTATTTGAAAAACGAGTGCCCTCAAAAGTAAAGCTGCCGTCGTCTGCAATTTCAACCGGGAAGTCCTGACCATTAATAGTGATGCAGGCTATGTCCTTATGTCTGATTGCAAGTTCCTGGGCATCTGGCATATCAAAAAAGATTACGAAGGTTTCGTTGTTATTGTTCAGAATTGTCGCATTCTGAACTTGAGGTGGAATAGTATTGCAGGAAAGAGGAATTTCGTAGCCAGCGAAAACACGACCACTCATCGGCTCATAAAGAGTAAATTTTGTCGTAAGGTCTTTTCCTTCATCTGCATCCAGAAGGAATTCCTGTGGCATTACAACCTTAAGAGTATATAAATCTGTCTGCTCTATGCTTACTCTTGAAACGTCAACTGATGGCGAAAGATTTTCAAAACTGATGGAAGGCTGCATTATAAACTTTTTAGGATTTCGCATAAAAAGCTCAATTTCGAGATCTTGTTTTGAGTTTATGCAGTCGTTTCCGTCTGTATCCTGATAAGTGGGAACTGAAAAAGTATGTATATCTATAGCTGCAGTTTCGGTGTAGGTTTCCATAAAGTCAGCTACATCGTTTTCGAAAAGCTTGCATGAAAACATAAAACTACAGAGGGCTATCAGAGAAAGTCCTTTTTTAAAAGTTGATAATACTCCCTTATACATTCGGACTATTATACTATATATATGTAGAAATACGCAATATTATTTATCTGGATTATCGGGGTCAGGCCCGATAATGACACTGGTGAAAGGAGCCAAAGCTGCCTTAGCGTACCCGATTCAATACGTAAACAAAGGCGGAGTTCCAGTAAATTGCAACTTCGTTTGTGCTGTAGCTTGGGGTGGCGTCTGCGTAGCATTTTAGAGGCGGCTGGCCGGTAAGATGCTCTTTGGCGTAGGCATCCAGAAGACCTGCACAAGGGCCTCCTGCAAGCATACCTGGGAAAACGTGACCGCTTGCACCACTTGGGCGGTGGTGAGGATTTACAGGACTTTTTGTTCCGGCTCCTGTTACATAACAGTAATTTACAGGATTACAACCGAGAATATAGTCTATCTGAGCCTTTGCAGCATCAAAGAATTCTTTTCTGCCGGTAAGGTCGTAGGCCATGAGCATTATGTGAGCAAGGTCGCATATTCCTCCGTTACTTCCCCAGAATACAAATTTTGAGCAGTAGCGGAAGGCAGAAGCATTACTTATTTCGAGGTATTTTTCTGCCTGGGTGATTATGCCGCTTGTAATTTCAGCAAGAAGATCTGAAGGAATGGCATCTGAGGCCGAAGACTCATCTTCCGCATGGGCAGCCAGCTCCAGTAAGATTTCTGTTCCGTAACCGGAAACAAAAGGCCAGCCAAAACATTCCTGCCAGCCGTCATTCCACGGATGCTGTGCATCAGGCTTGTCTTTCTTTTTATCTTCGCGGTATTTAAGTGCCTGGGTAAGATAGTTTTTCTCGCCGGTAGCAGCATAAAGTGCGCAGAGGGCAAAATAGCGTTCATCACGAACATCGCGGTCGCCATAACCGCCGGTTGTAATTTCTGGCGGATTGATATAAAGCTCATCATCGTGAGAAAAAAGATAATTCTGAGCCTTAACTGCGGCTGCAAGGAGGGTGTCTGCAAAAGCAGCATCCTGATTTGCTCCCTCTTCCCGGTAAAAACCAGAAGCATAGGCAAGACAGCCTGCAAAATCTGCAGTGGCAGCTGTAGAAACCGGAGCCAGAACAAGCTGATCTTTTTCGTCCTGTGGATTAATAAAAGCACAGAAGTGATAGCAGGAAATTTTATGATAAACCGCGCCATCTTCCCTCTGCATCTGCAGCATCCACTCAAGCTCAAAACGTATTTCTGCAAGCAGATCAAAGCCACTGCCCTCGAGTTCCGCAAACTTTTCCGGGCACTTTTTATAGGCAAGCAGCATGTCCATTACAGTTTTTGTTCCGGCAACAATATAGCGGCCGTAGTCGCCTGCATCATGCCAGCCACCCTGCACATTTTTCTTTTCGCCAGTGCCGTAAACTTCGGCCTCGCCGGTATGGCAAATGCCCTGTCCGCAGCGGGAATCTGTAAAATACTTAAGTGTAGAAAGAGAAAGGTCCTTGTAAACCTTGTCAGAAATTGAAAAAGAAAAACTCTGCTGGTCTCCAATCTTTACGAAATACTCGCCGGCCTGCTGCAAGCCTGAAAAATCGCCTGTAAAATAGCCGCCGCCAGACTGTTCATCGTTAGGCGCTGCAAGCAGGGTGCCTGTAAAAAGGCTTTTTCCGCTCTTTTTTTCGCAGATTTCAAAGTTTTCTGCCGCACCTTTTGCAGCCTTGCTCACGAAAACGTTTTTCTTGTCGAGTGGGAGATACCCAACCTGATTAATAAAAATCTCTGACTCTTTCATAGCATAACTTTATACTGATTTGAGGGAAAATTAATTGAATAAAAGTCTATGCTTGTGTTAGAAATTTCCACAGAAAAGCTGGCTTAACGGATAAACCAGGCTTTCTTTACTGCCGTCTTTTGAAATCAGATTTATTTTTACAAGGCTTTTGCCAACTTCTTTTTCGGCGGTTTCTCCATAAAATGCGCCAACCATTTCCAGATATTCAGCCTCTGTCATCTCTTCATCATTAAAAACCGGAGCAAGGAAGAGGTCTAAAATCATGCGGGTCTGCTCATCTGCAGAAGCATAAAAATCTTCCAGACTCTTTCGGCTCAAAGAAGCGCTAAGCTTTCCCTTTTCTGCCTTTACGATTTTTGAAGTAAAAAGATAGGAGCTTTGAGTCTTATCTGTCATGCTGATTCGAACATCATTTCCTTTTTTCTGAACAACTTTTACGTCGGAAAAGCCGGCTTTTGCAAGCTCGTAGGAAACCGATGCTTCGTCTATCAAAAAATCACCGTTGCTCTGAGTCTCTGTACCGGCAGCCACATTCATTCCGGCCGCACTACTTATCATCCGGGTAAAAGCCGGGCCTGCCGCACCCTCAAAAGTAATTGCAACAGAATCGTCATTCTGCACAGTAAGGGTTACTTCTGCCTGGCAGGAAATAAAAAGGAGAGGGAAAATCAGTATCAGTATAAATGACAGTGTCATTTCGAACTTGTTTCGGAATCTCTTAAAAGATGCTGAAACAAGTTCAGCATGACGGATGTACGATTCAGTATGACGGATTTCTTTGTTCTTCATCACTTTTTAAACACGCTTGAAGCGCCTAAGGTTACCCTGAATCCGGTAAAAAAGACAAGACCAGCAGAAACTGAGTTTGTAAAAGACAGAGCAGAATTATCAAAATTATTAAAGATTGTATAGCTGATATCCTGAACCACCTGGCACTTTGCTTTTCCAATATTAAAAGACGGTGTAGAAACAGAAATTCCTATAATTCCCGGGAAAATTGAAGCCTGAACCTCTTCTCCTGTTACCATCATGCGCGGCCTTCCAATTGTAAATACCGGACCGGCATAAAATCTGAAGTAATCATTAATGGTTGCGGAAAACATAAGCGGAATCTGGAAAACACCCATTCCATAATTAAAACGCAGGCCAATTCCAAAGCCAGGCTCAAGAGGCCACTTTGCATAGCGGATATTTGTATGTAAATCAATTCCCCGCCACTGAATCATAAAGGCATTTGGAGAAAATAAAGACCAGTCACAGAAAAGTGAGGCATCTCCAACAAGGGCTTCCAGAGGCTGGGCATCCGGATTATAAAAACTGCTTCCCTTAAACTTTACCTGGCTTCCCTTACCGCTCTTTGCAGACTTTCCACCCGAGCCAGCCGTGCCGCCCTGGTCATCTTCAAAATCCTCTTCCTCAAAATCATCTGAATCGCCGGAATTTCCATCCTTTGCCTTTGCTTTGCCGGAAGGCAGAAATTGACCGCAGGCTACATATTTTGGCTTCCAGTAATCCTGCTTAAGAGAAGAAATGATTACTCCGGTATTAGGACCATCGCTGATTGCGGATATAAACTGATTATTTCCTATATAAATACCAACGTGGGTTATTGGCGCTGTATTATTTGTCTTAAAAAAGAGCAGATCGCCTACTTCCTTTTCCTTATCCGGAACAATGCGGCAGTAGTTATAAAGTGCCTTTGCAGTACGAGGCAGTTGTTTTTTGATTGATTGGCGGGCGGTGTAGTAAACAAGACCTGAACAGTCGAAGGTATCTGGTCCAACGGCCCCAAGTACATAAGGAGCACCTACGTGCTTTTTAGATTCTGCTACAAATTTTTCGCGCATTACCTGAGCTTCTGCAGGGCTTGTATCTTCTGCGCACAATTTTACACAACAAAGGCAGAAGGCCAGAAGCATAAGAGAAAGTGTTTTTTTTGCGGCCGCACGGGCAGATTTGTCGGCAAGCAGGGCCTTAATGTAGTCAAAAAATTTCATATTTATATTATCGCCGATTTTTTGCAAAAAGTGAATTTCGGGTGTACAATTATAGGCATGGCAGACATTAACAATATTCCATGGAAGTATCTTGAAGATTTTAGGGGCACAGATTTTAAGGGTGAATGGCCTACATTCCCTGAGCTTCTGCGCATTCAGAGAAAACGCAATGGCGAGAGACCTTGTTTTACCGCTTTTGACGGCCCGGGTGATTCAAAAAGAACCCTTACCTACAATGAAGTTGTAGCAAACGTTGAAAGCCTTGCAAACTGGCTTACAGCTAATGGTCTTAAAAAAGGAGACCGTGTTGCCGTAATGGGAAAAAACTCACCTGAGTGGGCAACTGCCTACCTTGCAACTCTTTTTGCAAGCGGAATTGTTGTTCCTGTTGATAACGGATTGCACGAGCCTGAGGTTGTAAACATTGTTTCAACTTCTGAACCTTCTTTCGTTTTCTGCGACGATGAAAAAGCAACTTTTTATACTAAGAATTTTCCAAAACTCAAGGTTTATTCTATAAATCCGGAAGCAAATGACCGCTTTATCTACAATCTTAAAGCAGACCCGCTTCCTGCAGAAAAACTCAACGCACCTAGTACCGAATATGACACTGCCGCAATTCTTTTTACTTCTGGTACTACAGGAAAACCAAAGGGCGTTATGCTTTCGCACAGAAACCTGATTTCAGACGGCTTTATTGCCCAGCGCCACTTTAACCACTACAACACTGATGTTTTCTATGCTCTGCTTCCTATTCACCATGCCTACACTATGCAGGCTGCCTTTATCAACCCGCTGATGACCGGTGCTTCCATTGTATTTGGTAAGAGTATGGCTGTTTCTAAGCTGCTCCGTGAGCTTAAAGAAGGAAAAATCACCGTTATGCTGGGGGTTCCACTGCTTTACAACAAGCTGCTTTCGGGCATTCGCAAGGGAATTAAGGCTAAGGGTCCTGTTGTTGTGGCTCTTCTTGGCTTTGTAAGCTGGCTTTCTTTTGTAATCAAAAAGATTTTCCATATTAATCCTGGAAAAAGACTCTTTAAGTCTGTCCTGGAACAGGCCAGCATTTACACCATTCGTACTGCAATTTCTGGTGGCGGCCCTCTTGCTGCCTCTGTTTGCCGCCAGTACAACTCTATGGGTATTGATTTTATTCAGGGTTATGGTCTTACAGAAACATCTCCTATTATTGCCTTGAATCCGGTTGAGCACTTTAAGATTGATAGTGTTGGCCGCGCCTTTACCCCTTACGAGGAAATTAAAATCCTCAATCCGGAAAAGGTTATTACCAAAAAAGGCTTTGAAGAGGTTGGTGAGATTGCCGTTAAAGGGCCTATGGTTATGCAGGGCTACTACAATATGCCGGAAGAAACCAAGGCTATGTTTACAGAAGACGGTTTCTTAAAAACAGGCGACCTTGGAAGTATTGATAAAGAAGGCTACATTAAGCTTTGCGGCCGTGCAAAGAACCTGATCGTAACAAGCGGTGGTAAGAATGTTTATCCGGAAGAGATTGAGGATGCATTCCAGCTTTATGATGAAATCCAGCAGATTACTGTTCGCGGCTACTATTCTGATGAAGAAAAAACTTCGGAAGAAATTGAAGCTTTGATTTATCCTAGTGATGATTTGTACAAGGCTCTGGGCGTTGAACGCAACAACGAGTTTGTTCAGGAAGAAGTTCTTGAGGCTGTGCAGAAAATCGTAAGCAAGGTAAACAAGAACTTCCAGGCTTATTCGCAGATTTCTAAGGTAACCCTGCTGAAGGAACCTTTAGAGATGACAACCTCGCAGAAGGTTAAGAGAAACTTTGTGGCGAAGACTTATTAAAACAACGTTAGCCTGACAATTTGCTCTCGGCAATAAAAGAGGCCCACCAACGGGGATGATGTTGGTGGGCCTCTTTTTTGCCTACGCAAATTGTCACATTAACGTAAACCATGTCTTTGTCACAAAGTTTCTTTTATCTTTTGCTTACGGCAGGGTTATCTTACATAACTACGTACTTCGCCACAAAGTTTCTTTAACTCTTCGGGGCGGCGCTGGTAGGCGGCCAGGTAGAGGTCTGGAACGGCTCCTCCGGCGCAGGATGCAGCCCAAAATCTTACGTCGTCGGCCTGGCGGTCGTAGGCCTGGGCTCGGGAATGAACCGGAGCCAGGTTTGTTTTATCGGAAAATTCTGTCTGAGTTTCTTCTATAAAGAAGTTTGCAATATAGCGCTTTGCATTTGAATTATCAGAAAGAAGCATGCCGGAAAGTGCTGGAGCAATCAGTCCATAATTTGCAGGCGAAACATTTACCGGGAACATTGCCGACTCATAATTCTTAATTACATTATAAGGAATCTTTCTGTGCTCACTGAGCAGGGTAAAGAAAGAACCAAGCTGGGCATCTTCTGCAAAGAACAAAAGATCGTTTCCACGGCCGTTGTACCATGAAGGGTGTGTAAGGCCTTCTTTTGGCCAGTTTTTAAGCATGTCCAGAATTGAACGCAGGGTACATTCCTTTTCGTCCAGTTTTACATCCAGAACTGCATCCAGTGAATTATTAATGCGCAATTCATCAATTAATTTATTGTAAGCCTTAAGACCACCTTGGGCCATAACAAGTGCGCCAATAAAATCAATCATAATCCGGTCTTCTGCACCATTACAAAAATAAGGGCTGAAAACCTTAGACTTAGCAGCGTTCAGGAAAGCCTGATAGTCTTTAAATGACGCAGGAATCTCAAGGCCGGTTTCTTTTAAGGTCTTTGTATAATAGGCAAGCTCGCAGTGGTCAAGAAGAATCGGCACGCATTTCTTGTTTCGCAGAGCAGTTGGCATTGTCTCAAGCACGCGCTGAGGAATATCTTCTGCCGAAGCCTGCAGAGAATCAGTAATCTGCCCGCGCCAGGTAAAAAGCATGTCATATTTATCTTTTACAAGCCCCGCATCAAAGGCATTCTCCGAAATCACATCAAATTCCAGAATAATATTCTCTTCCTGAGGAATCTTTTCCTTAAGCATTGTGCACATATCCTCAGAAAGTCCGTAGAAGGCCACTCGCACAGTACGGTCGGCACGACGTTTTTTAATAATACGTACACCGATTATTGCCCCAATAACAATCATAAGGCCACAAAAAGCCGCCAGAATGCTAAACACTGTCTTTTTATTAAGTGATTTAAGCTTTTGAAGGATACTTACCTTACTCTTCTTTCCTTTTTTTGCTTTCTTTCCCATATTCAAAATATCGGAAGTTTTGCTTGTCACTTAAGGTATTTCATTCTATAATATATGCGTGGCAAAACTTTTTGTTGTTGGAACTCCGATCGGGAATCTTGGGGATATAACTTACCGTGCGATTGAAACGCTCAAAAGCGTAGACTATATTGCTGCGGAAGATACCCGCCATACCTTGCAGCTTTTGAATCATTTTGAAATCAAGAAGCCGCTTATTTCCTGCAGAGCCCAAAACGAAAGAATTGCTGGGGAAAAGATAGTCAAACTGCTGGAAGAAAGACACGATATTGCTTATGCAAGTGATGCAGGAACTCCTGGAGTTTCTGATCCGGGAGCAGTCCTCGTTGATGTCGTTCGCCAGGCAGGTTTTGATGTGGTGCCGATTCCAGGCCCTGCTGCGTTTGCAACCCTTGTGAGCGTTGCGGGTACGGGCGGTAAAACACTTATTTTTGAGGGATTTCTTTCTCCCAAGCCAGGAAGGCGCCGCAGCCGCCTTAAAGAGCTGATGGAAACCGGAAATGCGGTAGTTATTTACGAAAGTCCGTTCAGAATTACTAAACTTCTTGCGGACATTGCCGATATTGAAGGTAACCGGCGCATCGTCGTAGGACGTGAATTGACAAAACTGCACGAAGAGATAACCAGTGGAACGGCCGTTGACCTGTTCAATGATTATTCTTCGCGACAATCCATTAAGGGAGAGTTTGCAGTTTTTATTTCTGGTGTAAAAAACATTAAGAATTCTGATGAATCTACCGATAATTAAAAGGTAGAGGGGTAGGACGTTATGATGATAAATGGTGTAAACAATGTTACTCAGGTAAACAATGTTCAGAATCTCCGCAAAACCGAAAGCTCTGCAAAGGTAGACCGCGATTACGATTCTATCAGCGTTTCCGCAGAAGCCAAAGAAATGGCTGAAGCTTACTACCTGGAAAAGGTTGCCAACGAAACTCCTGACGTAAGAGCAGATCGCGTTGCAGCCGTTAAAGAAAAGCTTAAGGATCCAAACTACTTGAATGATGCCGTAATTAAATCGGCAGCAGATAAGTTCTTGTCTGCAATTGGACTCTAATAGCGGTCTTTAATTGACTCTCAAAAGACGGAACGCGTTTCCGTCTTTTTTTTTAAAAAAGATTCCGAAACAAGTTCGGGATGACATATTCAGGAGAAGAGATAAAAAATGGCAGATTTAGCATTCAGAATTAATCCAAACATTATTTTAGGGCCTTACACAATCAGCCGTCTGGGAGCTCAGGTGCACGAGTGGGGTTCCCGCTATATGGTTATTATGGACCCTATGCTGAATGAGGCTCAGCTTGCAGGCCAGATTATGCAGTCTTTGATTGACCGCAAAATTGAAAGCTTTGTATTTGCAGAGCTTGCCGACGGTCCTACTACCCAGGTTATTTCACGTGCCCTTGGCCTTGCAAAAGAAGGTCACGTTCACGGAATTATTGCAATTGGTGGTGAAAAAGCCATTCAGGTTGGCCGCGCCGTTGCTGCATATTATAACGAAGTTCATGATTTTTATAACTTTGTAGACGGAGCCCTTCCTACTTCAAATGCAATTCCTTGTATCTGTATTCCAACAACCTACAGAAGTCCTTTTATGTTTACCCAGGACATTCCTGTTGTAGATTCTCGAAGCCATCAGCTTAAATTCCTGCGTGTTCAGGGTGGTGTGTGCAAGCTTGTTCTTACAGACCCTAACCTCATGCTCACTCTTACAGATAACCAGAAATCTACACTTTCTATTGATTTGATTTCGATTGCCGTAGAAGCATATCTTTCGCAGAAAGCAAACTTCTTTAGCGATATGTTTATTGAAAAAGGACTTGAGATTCTTTCTTACGCCCTCGACGGTTCCCCTACTCTGGACATTACAACTCCGGCAGAAGTTTTGCTTGCTCAGGCCGGCTGTCTGATTTCTCTTGGTGCTGCTGCTTCCTCTGTAGGAATCGGAACTCTGCTTTCTTTGAGCATTTATTCGCGCTACCACAAATCTAAGTCTCTTATTTCTTCTATTCTTCTGCCATTCCAGCTTGAAGATGTTACTAAGTTTAAGCTTGCAAAAGTAGAAAAGCTGGCACATATTATCCGCGCATGTCCGGAAGAAACTACAGGTGAAGATGCAGCAAAACAGTTTACAGACTATGTTCGTCAGAAGATTGCCAAGGGCGGCCTCCCAACCCGTCTTAAGGATCTGAACCTGACCGTAGACCAGCTTTCTCTGCCGGTTGAGGATATTAAGGCAGTAAATTTGATTAACAATTTGCCAAGAAGTATGACAACAGACGACCTGTTTGATTTTGTAAAACTGGCGTATTGATTGAAATATTTGACTAGGTTATTATAGGAACTCAGATGCCGTAAGCAAAAAAAGAGTGCCCAAAACATCATCCCGTTTTGGGCACTCTTTTTTTGCTGAGAGGCATGTTTTGTATATGATCGAACCAGGAAAATTATTTCAACTTGAAGGCGGCCAGAAACGCCGAAAACTCGCCCTCACTTTTGGTGCCCTTGAACGCGATATTTTAGGCATTGCAGAAAAAGGTACTGAATACAACTACAGCCTGCCGCGCGCCGAGTATATCCGCCAGGTTGCAGCCGTTTTACTCCGGGACCCAAAGCTTTCCGAAGATGCCGGCGCGCGCCTCCGCGCCCTGCTTGCAACAGACCCGCTCGACGAATTACGCGTATGCAACTACGCCCGCAATACCTTACTCGAGCTGCTCGGAACCTTCCCTGCGGAATGGGACCTTGTTATCGCACCACACAACCCCGCAGCAGCCGGCGACCCCCAGGACGGCACCGTCCGCGCCCGAGACTTTTTCCCGGGTGTCGCAGTTTATGCCGAAGATATCCGCTCGCCTTTCAATATTGGTTCAATTTTCCGCACTGCAGAAGCAATGGGAGCAGAAAAGGTTTTAATTTCACCCCACTGTATAGATCCTTCTCAGCCACGCGCCATAAGATCCGGTATGGGTTGTATAGAAACAATGGGCTGGGAACGCATGCCTCTGGATCAGCTGCCTGCCGACATCCCGGTATTCGCGCTTGAAACAGGCGGCACCCCTATTGAAGAATTTAAGTTCCCAAAACAGGGAATCTGCATAATTGGTTCAGAAGAGCTTGGCGTTAGCCCCGAAGCACTTGCCCGCGCAACCTACGGCACAGTTACAATACCAATGAAGGGGCTTAAGGCCTCTCTAAATGTTGGTGTGGCGTTTGGAATTTTAATGCAAAAGTGGGTGGAAAGCCTTTAGTATTCTTTATCGAAACCGGCTTTAAGGTCGTTTGAGAGTTTTACAAACTGCTGTTCATCTACAATATCAAAAAGCTTTAAGGCAGTTTTATCTATCTGGTAAAAATCGGCCATTCCGAGAGAATAAAAGTCTACCATCTCTGCAAGATGAAGGATTGCAACACGAGCCCTGTCTGCTTCCGGTACACGCTCCAGACCATTCCAGCCAACAACATCGTAGTAAACTCCACGTGCAAAGCCAAGACGTTTTGCTGCTACCATACTTACATAAGTAGCTGCATTTCTGTGTAAGAAGATATCAAGAATCTTATCGCCCAAATCAGAATACTGCTGGCTCAATTCTGTAATATAATCCATTTGATTTTTACTTGCGCCGGCAAGCATCACTGCACCCAAACTGTTAAAGAGGCCCAGAAGATACATATAATCTTCATCCTGAGGGAAGGTATCTTTAGCCTTGCAGTTTTTATAGAGATTGTAGGTGTAGTAAGAAACTCTTCTTGAATGATTTATAATCTCACCAAAGTATTCAGGATCATCAATAATGCGGTTGCGAGGATTGCTGTCGCTGTAAATAAATTTCAAATCATAATCAGAAAGCATAGCTATTGCCTTCTGAAGATTAAAACAGTTCTTATCCTGTTCAAGGGCATACTTAAAAGGCAGCAGGGCCAGAGAAAGATCTTTTCTTACAACCTCATAAAGAGCCTTGCGGTCTATTCCGTCTGCTAAATTTACTATCTGATTTGCCTGATCAAAATGATCTTTTAAAATTGGAATTGTATCTTCTAGATTTACAAATTCATAAGAAAGCATTTCTACGGCAGAATAAACAACCTTATTACATGGCAGAATAATGCGGGTAACAGTTTCATCATCATCTGAAAAAACCTGATAGTTATCTTTTGAAAGGCCTACCTTCTGCAGCATAAGGATGATGATGATAATACCTAAACCGGCACCCTCCGACTGGTCGAGTACATTGGTAAATACCTCGTTCATCTCATGATACTGCTGAACACTGTCCAGCTTCTGCTGGATTCGCTCTTTTTCAAAAACAGTAAGCGTTACGTTATTTCTGATTTCTATATAGATTTTGTCTGCAAGAATTCTTAGTGAAAGCTTTATATAGAGCCCTGCTTTTTTCTGCAGTTCAAGATAATGGTCGATATTGGTAAGGGTCTCCATCTTGAAGTTTTCCATACCCTTTTTGTAATCTTCCGGATTATTTATATCCAGTCCTTTTTCCTGAAAGTAAACTCGTTTTGTATTGGCTTTTTTTGCATTTGTAAGAAGCTCGCTTAAACAGAAGTTCAGATACTCTTTAAGATGATCCTGATGACATTCCTCAAGAAACATTTCCATCACACTACGAATATACACCTCGGTATTCCTAGGCAATGTATAAGAGGTAATTTCTATTGGAATCTGTAAACCAACAGAGGACTGAATTTTTGCCCTGTCGATTTCTAAACGATCATCTAACTCACTCATCTTATAACAAATATTATATACTCATCATAGTCAAATTGCAAAAGAATAATACTCTTAAAAACTATCATAAAACTATTTCAAACGTTTAACTTTTATTTAAAAGTCACAAAAATCTATTTGACTAAATCATTAAAGCCGTTTTATAGTTAAATATGGACTTAATACTTACACCTCAGGATATTGCTGAATGTATAAGTTCCCTGGTTGCCCGTAACAAATTATGGAGCAGAAAGAGAGTTTTTCTATACTTTATAGCAAATAAGACAGCCGGTTGTTTTACCAATTCGGCTAAGGCAGAACATTTAAAAAAATATTTTTCTTCCGTTATTTCTGAAATTGCAGATCAGCCCCAATGCGTAGAATCTGTTACTTATAAGATTTTCTCTACTGAATATGCAGGCCACGCTAAAGATTTAACAAAATCAGTTGTTGCACAGTTGATTGCAAGTGATGACCCGGATTGCGAAAATCTTATTGTAACTGCAGGCGGCGACGGTACTTCTCTTGAAGTGCAGACCACTCTTTTCAAGGAAGCTATGCAGGGGCCAAAACATAACGATGCCATTATGAATCACATTACTATTCTGCGCCTTCCGCTTGGAACTGGTAATGATGGAACTGATGGTCATAAGATCGAAGAGACCATTGAGCTTTTAAAGGGCGGCCTTGTTTTTGCCAACGACCGTGCTGTACGAATCTATCCGGAAAAAGAAGTTGATGATGAGACTCTTGCTTCTGCTGCGGGCTCTAAAGATCCTGCAAAATATGGTGACCCGGAATTCAGAGCGCCATGGTATTCCTTTAACATTGCAAGCCTTGGACTTGATGCATACGTTGTTTACATGACTAATACCGTAAAGAAAAAGCTTCCGGGCAATTTCTATCACCTCTGTGTTCCTTTAAGCGGTTTTGTTTACGACAAAGATTTTCCTCTTGGCAATGCAAAAATAGAAATGTTTTCTGAGGACGGTTCTAAAACTGAAGAGCTTTCTACCCAAATTACGCTCATGGCTTTTGGTGCTTCCGGCTACAGGGTTTACGGCGGCGGCCATAAGGTTTTACCGGATGAAAATAACCTTTGCGTTGCGCCAAAAATTTCCCTCTGGAATCTGATAAAAGAAAACCACCGCTTTGTTGATGGTTCTTTCAAGGGCACTCCTATTGCCTCTCTGCATTCTGCTGCTAAGGTTCGGCTTTCTTATGACAAATCAATTTTGATGCAGTGCGATGGCGAAACAGCTATGCTTACACCGGCCCACTTCCCTCTGATTATAGAACTGACAGATCCATGCCTCAGGGTTCTCAAACCAGTAAGTTTGTGATAATCTAAGCGCGTCATATAGATCCTGAAACAAGTTCAGGATGACAAATACGCGTCATGCTGAACTTGTTTCAGCATCTTTTTACTTATGGAAAACATAAACGATTGTTTCTACAAAAACGGACTCCACTTTGAATGCCAGCGCTGTTCTTTCTGCTGCGGACATTCACCGGGATTCGTATATCTTTCTAAAAGAGATTTAATGACTCTTTGCTCTCATTTCAAAATGAACGTGGGCGACTTTGTTGCAAAATACTGCCGCTGGGCAGACTACTATTACGGCACTCAGGTTTTATCTCTGCAGGAAAAGAAAAACTACGACTGCATTCTCTGGGAAAACGGCTGCTCTGCCTACGAAGCCCGCCCGATTCAGTGTTCAACCTATCCTTTCTGGTCATGGATGATTGCTGATGAAAAGACCTGGAATGAATGTGCCGCAGAATGCCCTGGCATGAACAAGGGCCGCGTCTGGCCTCTTGAGGAAATTGAAGCTAACAAAAAAGCCTACCTGGACAACGTACCTCTTCACCGAGAAGAGGTAGAAGCCTTAATTGCTGCCGAGAAAAAGAGTGTTTAATGGAGCTGCAAGGCGGGCTGAATCAGACCATCTCGCGGCAGAAAACTCTATTCTAAGACCGTCTTTTCCTTTTGTAAGTGACTCTGGAATCTCAAAAAGCTTAAAGAACTTTTCTTCTGAACCATCACAGGAAAGAATGTAATCTGCAATAAGTGTGTCGCCGGATTTGATGATAATACGTTTTCCGTTGTCGTCTCTGAGGAAGTTGCACTGCAGGAAATTCTTTTTATCCGGATTTACCTTGCAAACGTAAGAGAAGCTTCCTCCATCCTTTGCATAGCGGGTAAGCTCATGAGGCTGGCCCACAGAACCGGTTCCAGATTCCTGCATGTATGGAGCAGTTGTTTCGTTGCCCTCTGTCTGAGTTCCGTAGCCTACACCAATTCCCTCAATAAATGTATATTTTGCAAGTTCCTTTTCTGCATCATCAGCTTCTGTCTGCTTTGGAAGTTCTGTAACATAAAGCCAGTAGATTCCGTAGCGCTGATTGTTGATGAGATAATATGGAGAGAAAGTCAAATCACCTGAATCCCCAAATCCAATATCATGCAAAACAAATGTAAGGCTGCCAGGCTGACGCTCAAAATGCTCGTTTATGTTTGCAAGAAAGCCTTCTGTACTCTGAGCATTTTTAATAAGGATATATTCCGGAGCGATTGGCTTGAGGCCGTTTGTGCCGCCGTAGTTTCCGTTGAGAGGAAGTGAGATACCACGGATGATTTTGTTTGCACACACGTCACACTGAACACCTACCTGGCGGAGAGTCATTTTGTCGTCGCGGCCAAGCTCTGCGGCAAGAACGACCGGGCCGTACTTAAAGGCTGCTGCCTTCGGATTATCAGGCAAGGTGTATGCGCGGATTTCCATTGGAAGGTTTAAAGTGATTGTGTCGCCAGACTGCCAGTTTCTCTTTATGAAAAGGTAGCCGTCTTCTTCGGCAAAGTCTTTTGTGTCTGCTTCTGCATCATTTATCAAAAGTGATGGTGCAGCAGAGGTCCAGTCTGGGATGCGGAGGGCAAGAGTAAAGTCAGTAGCAGCGGAATCAGCTGTTGTCTCCACTGTTAATGAAACCGCCTCCCCCATCGGAATATCTGATTTCTGGCTGAGCTTAATTCCCTTTGCTTTCCAGTTTACAGTAGAACTGAAATACTGGTTCACAAGCAGGGTCGAACTTTCATCATCATAAAAATATATACTGTCGCCAAGCTTGGTAAAGTTTTCAAGACCGGTTCCTGTACAGCACCAGAAGTAGTTTTTATTTACATCAGGATTACAGTAGGTTTTAAAACAACCGGTAGCCATTGGCTGGAAGTAGGTTGTCATTCCTGTTTCGCGGTTTACAGAAGCCAGAATCGAATTGATAAAGGTATTCTCATAATAGTCTGCATACTTGCGCTCTCCGGTCAACATAAAAAGAGCACGGGTAAGCTTAAGCATATTGTGAACATTACAGGTTTCGCAGTTTGTATTGCTGCGTTCTGCATCAAGAATATCATCCTTTCCAAAGTGCTCGCACTCGCTGTTGCCGCCGGTAATATAAGTGTGATGCTGAGTTACAAGATTCCAGAAAGCCTTGCAGTATTCAAGATATTGCTTCTGTTCTGCTTCAGATGCGCTGTCGCCTTCTGCCTTCAAAGTAAGACAGCGGTTTACAGCACCAACAAATTTTGGGATTGTTGTATTTGCATGGCGGTTGTTCAAAATATTGGCATCCTTTCCCTTAACTGCCGGTGCCGTAAGAATCTCCTTAAAAAGATATTCTTCATCAAAGGTGTGAGCCACCTGCTTAAAATGATCTGCCTTAGCATAGCCGGCTGCCCTTGCACATTTGTAAAGCTCGTAAAGACAGTCATTCATTCCGCCGTATTCTACGGAAAGAACCCGTCTTCTTGTTTCTTCAGACCAGCCGCAGGTTCGCTCGTACATCCATTCGCCAAGTTTTTCGGCAACTTCCAGGGCCTGCTCTGCAGTCTGTCCTCCCGCAAGTTTTGCCGTCTCCACAAGACCGTTCATAATCTTATGCATTGTGTACCATGGCACCCAGGTATCAGCCTGATTTCCTTCTTCCAGCTTATCAAACTGAAGTTCCGGCTTTGCCGGGTCTGCCATTGTGGCACCAAAGATAAAGCCCGGCTTGCAGCGGTCGTCGCGACCACTTGCTGCCTGACATTCTGCAAGGCCATTAATCAAGGAAGAAAGACGTTCGCGTAGAGTCAGGCCATCACGCCCCTTGCAATCCCCATAACCACCCGCAAGCCCCTGGGCTGCCGCCGCAAGGTAATGTCCCAAAGTATGCCCGCCGATTCGGGTATTTTCCCAGCCATTGTAAGGGCCGCTTGCTTTGTTAGGCAGCCCTGCTGTGAGCCGAAAATTATATAAAAGCCGGTCAACGTCAAAGGTGTTAAGAAAATCTACATCCTTCTGAGTTACATCAAGAAAATATTCGTCTTCAAGCTTTACATCAGCCAGACTGAAGGCCTTTATACAAGTTAAACGTTTAACTTCTGAATCAAAATTTTTACTCATTTTTATTTCTCCTTGGTCACCTTTCGACTTGCTGCAGGAAGTAAAACTGGAAGCCATCAAAATCAACAGGCCACTAGTCATCACAAGCGCTCTTGCAGCAATAATTATACAATGCTTTTTGTGGGATTTCATCATATTATATTTTCATATAATACAGTGCTTTCAATAGGCTAAACTATCAAGTTTTTTACTCATCCAACATTAAATCTTTTTTTTCATGTAAAGATAACGCAACCATGCAGTAAGTGCACTAAGGAACCAGACAATGCCTACAGACCACCAGCAGCCCCAGACGCCGATTGCCGCAACCGCACAAAGGGCAACCGGAACAACAAAGCGGCCCACAACTTCAGTCACGCCGTTAATCAGGGCAAAGGTTGCGTCGCCTATACCGTTGAGCACACCTCGCACAACATAAATCACGCCAAGGAAAATATAGAACCAGCTGGTAATTCGCAGGGCCTTAGCACCCATCTCAATTACTTCAGGCTCCTTTACAAAAAGGTGGGTAATCGGGCGGCCAAAAATCTGAATCAGAGGAATCATAACGATTGTAAAAACCGCCATCATAATCATGCTCTTGCGATAGCCTTCAATAATGCGGTCGTGCTTTTTGGCTCCGTAGTTCTGGCCGGTATAAGTTGAAAGGGCGGTACCAAGAGTTCCGTAAGGCTGGTGAATCAGCTGTTCAATTCGGCTTGTCGCAGTAAAGGCAGCCACCGCCACAGGACCAAAAGAATTTACCACTCGCTGAAGAGCCATGCAGGAAATTGCAATCAGGGAGAACTGAAGCGACAAAGGCACACCAAGCTTTATACAGCGGCCGAGAATCACAGGGTTCACGCGCCAGTCAGCCCGACTCATCTTAAAATATGGATTTGTCTTAAAGGCAAAAAGAAGGCAGAGAGTACCGCAAACCATGTTAGAAATCAAAGTTGCAATGCCGGCACCCCATACGCCAAGCTTGAGGTTGTAAACAAAAATCACATCGAGTACGCCGTTAAGCAGGCAGGAGAAAATCAAAAAATAAAGCGGAGTCTTAGAATCACCCAGGGCCCTCAACATGGAAGAAGCAAAATTGTAAACAGAAATCATCACCATGCAGACACACATAATCTGCATATAGGCCTTAGAATCGGCCATGATCGAATCCGGAGTATTAAGAAGATGAAGAATCGGGCCGGCCGTAAAAAAGGCAATGGCACCAATTGTCGTTGGAATTACCAGCATGATATAGGCAGTGTTGGCAATACAGTTTTTTACCTTGTCTTCAGCACCCTCGCCAAAAAAGTGGGAAGTAACAATTCCGCCACCCGCGCCAATTCCGTTACAAAGAGCAAAAAAGAAAAAAGTGATTGATCCGGTAGCCCCAATAGCCGCCAGAGCATCAGCCCCGACAAACTGACCAACAATCACCGAATCCACAAGATTATAAAGCTGCTGAAAAATGTTACCAATCAACATAGGCACAGAAAAAGCCAGCAGCAGGCGAACAGGACTCCCTTCCGTCATGTTTACAGTATTATCTCTCATACTAATGGTGATTATAGCAAGCCGCCGCGCCGTGAAATTGTATGATTATATCAAAAAATATGTAAGAAATGAGGGGGAAGTCTGAACTGCCCCCATTTTTTTAGACAGTTATTACGCACATTTTAGGCTGAAAGTCTTTGGAGATTTCCAGCCTAATTTTTTCTGTATGCGGTCCTTGTTATAGAACTGAATAAAATCTGTTATCAGTTCTTCCATCATTTGATATGAAAGCAGGCCATGTCTACTAACATTGTAATATCCAGACTCTGCTTTCAGCGTACCGAAAAAGTGTTCCATGCAGGCATTGTCCCAGCAGTTACCAACTCGACTCATGCTCTGGATAAAACCTTTCTCTTCCAGCAGTTTTCTGTACTCTGACGCTTTATAAGTATTTCCCTGATCCGAATGAATCAGCGTATTGGAAATATTATATTTGTCGCACAGACTGTTTATTGTATCAACTGCAAGTTCTGTATCAGCATGATTAGACATCCTGAATGTCAGAATCTCATTGTTGAATAAATCCATTACTGCGCTAAGGAATAACCATCCATTCTTTATTTTGAAGTATGAGATATCTGTCACAAGCTTCTGCAACGGTTTATCTGCAGAAAAGTCTCTGTTAAGAATATTCTTAGGCAGATTGGCCTCATTCTCCTTCAAAGTCTGATAATATCCCTTAGGAAACCGTCTTACACGGTTTTCTACATGAATCCCATACAGATTTGATACCCTCAAAATCCTTTTGTGATTCATTTTTATGCCAAACAAGAGATTCAGGTAATGAGCTTTTACCTTAGCTCCTGCATAGCGTAATTGTTTTTCTGGCAGCATTTTTATTATCTCCAGAGTTTCAAGGTCCTTGTCAGTTTTCCTTGTGTTATCTTTCTGATAATAAAAAGTTGCCCGACTTATGCCAGCAATCTTACAAAGAATACTTATTCTGTATCCTTTTTTATGCAATTCTTTGATAGTTTCGATTGCTGTTTTTTTTTACTTTCTGGAAACCTTATTGCTTCAAGTTTCTTTGCGTAGGCTTTCCAGTATTCTGCTTCTGTTTTGTAGTATTCAATATCCTTCTGTTCATCATCGATGGTTATCTCGTTTCTGGTTTCCATAGGCAATCCTCTGCCGGCTCTTTGTTGTAAAACCCAATACCTTACGGTATCTCGCTGCAGTCCATATTTGACTGCAAGTGTTTTGTAACCGACAACTCCTGCCTTGTATTCTGCCAAAACCTTTACTCTCAAGTCAATTGGATAAGGAATTGTAACTCCCATTTTCTAACCTCCAAAAAGTGTCTAACTTTTTGGGGTCAGTTCA
>SFOB01000319.1 GCA_004554075.1 Treponema sp. | reverse complement strand
GTATTTTCTTTTTCAACTTTTTGTGCTTCCTTGAAGTTAGTCATATCAGTCTTTATAGAAGATACATCGGCTTTAATGCCCATGAGTAATTCAATGATGTTAATTTTCTCTGTCTGCTCTGTCATTCCTTGTTTCCTTATTCAGCTCTGAATACGGCTTTGTAAATACGGGCTGATTCACCTTCAGCAAGTGGGGTTACAGTAGTCTGTAAAAGTCCATTTGTAGAAACAGATTCACCGTTTACTTCCCAATGGTCAAAAGTAAATCCTTCTTTTGCCACAGCAAGGAACTCTGTTTCTGTATTGGCTTCTGAACTTCCGCTTGTAGGGAAAGCAATACAACCAGCAGTAGAAGCTTCAGCTGGCTCTACAGCAGTAGTCCATGCTACAGGAGCAAGACGGAATGTTGCTATGAATACAGCAGTGTCTACACCAGAAGCAAGTGCTGGCATAGTGAAATTGATTGTTTCTTCATTACTGATTTCAACTCCGTTAAGTTTCCATGAAACAAACTCGTAGTTACGGGCTGGAATTGCCTGGAACTGTAAGGTGTCTCCAACATGGATTTTTCCTGAGGCTGGTGTAGCAATAGAACCGCCACCATTTTCTGCAACGACAGCTGTGAAAATAACCTCTCCTGGTTCATCCTCAACAAGAGTTCTAATTCCTTTCTTTACAAGGAAAGTCTGGGTAACAGATGATTCAGTTTCTGGGATTTCCATATTCTCCAGAGCCTGAACAAGGTCAAGTGCATTGATGTCCTCAATGCTTCCGTTTTCGTGTGTAATTCTGTATGCGTTAAACACTTTAGTCTGCATAGTACCACCTCATAGTATCTAATTTTCCATTTTTAACTGTGTTTGAAACACCAAAGCTGTCAAATATTACTTCTTTAGACTTGTTGAGCTGTACAAAATGTCCGAACTTGAATACGTAATGACCAAAAACTACAGCTACGTTTGAAGGTATTTTTTCATCAGCTTTGTGATGAATATTATCATATCTTACAGAGAGAGCAAAGAACTCATTAGCAAGAGCCGTATGATTCTGGATTTCAGCTTCTCCGTCATCATCATAGTCTCCGTCATGGTTTCTATCTTCAGAAATATATCCTTTCTTCTCTGCTTCCTTCCATATCTTGTTAAGAGCCTTACGCCCGTTACTTTCTTCAAAAATCAAAGGTGAAGCATTTGCAAAACAGAGGAAAAGACAGCCATACTTCTGTATTACTGGAAGTAGTTCCTTATCGGATTGTTTAATTCCTTTGAGCATAAAAATACCTCTTTGCTTATAAAGGAATTATAAAACAAGGAGGTCTTTTTTGCAAGTTTAATTCATTAAGTAATAAACAATTTTACTTCTTAACGACTTTAAGAACTTCTTCAGGTGTAGGGAAATCTACGAAAGCTGGACTTGCTCCCAAAGGCCTGAAGTAAGGCTGTGAGTTCATAACATTCTTAGCACAGATGTTTTTGTTGCAAGCATACCCGAAATGCTCAGGGCGAGTTTCTCCCCAAATAACAGTCACATCTTTGCATACACCTGTAGCAAGATGCTGTAAAGAAGAGTCAGTACAAACAACCTTGTCTGCATGTTTGCACAGTTCATGGAACACAAGGTAAGGTGCTTGAACTTTGTCTGCCCCTTCATAAGAAGGTTCATTAGGCAAAGCAAAATGCAGAATACGATGTTCTGGATATGTCTTTTTGAGAAGGTCAACAAGTTCCTGTCCACGATAATAGTTGCGTTTAAGACCTTCATTGTGGTCATTGTACGGAATGAGTTTTCCGTCTTTGTCAAGCTGTGGTGCAAGAGGTGACTGTCCTCCGCACAGCTGAATAAGGATAAACTTCTGTCCGTTCAACTGTTTTAAGAGTTCTTCTGTCTGTGTTTTAACCAAAGGAAGTTCTGTGTACCTTGAGATTTCAGGAACCATGTCCATTGCTTTCTGTGATAAAGTAATTCCAAGTTCTTCTGCCCAAGCATCAAACAAGTGTACCTGCTTTTTAATGAACTTCTGGTTTGTGTAAGGCTCTTTCCAAAGAACATCACAA
>SFOB01000318.1 GCA_004554075.1 Treponema sp. | reverse complement strand
ATTGTCTGCAACACTTGAAAATATGGGTGAAATCGAAAGCTGGTTGGATGCAACTGTTGTTGAACATGATTATAGGCCAGTGCCATTAAACAAGGATGTATTGGATGCTGAAATGTTCAATACAAAAAACAAGAATGATGTTGTTGTAAAGGTTATTGAAAAGGCAATATCCGATGATGCACAGGCATTGAGCTTTGTATCAACAAGAAGATTTACAGAAAGCCTTGCAAATTATGTTGCAGGAAAATTGAAAAAGAAAACTACAGCTGAGCAAAAGCAACACTTCAAGGAAGTTGCGGATAAGTTGCTTGCAGTGCCTGAAAAAAAGGGATCAAGACCAACTTCAACTTGCATTAAATTAGCTGAAAGCTGTGAAAACGGTGCTGTTTTCCACCATGCAGGCCTTTTCAGTGAGCAAAAGGAAATCATTGAAGAGGAATTCAGAAACGGTAATATCCTAATGATTGCAGCTACTCCGAGCTTAATGTATGGTGTTAACCTTCCTTCAAAATATGTGGTTATCAGAGACTATACAAGATGGACTTCAGATGGTCCTCAAGCGATTCCTGTCTTTGATTATGAGCAAATGTCAGGTAGAGCCGGAAGGCCTCAATATGACGATACCGGATATTCCTACTTGATTGCCAAATCCATGGAAGAGGCAATCACTCTTGAAGAGCGTTACATCAATGGCCAGGTAGAACCTACAAACTCTAAATTAATTGAAAACAAGGATGCTGTATTCAAGCAGATAATCGCACAAGTGGCATCCACTCTCTCAAAAACTCCTGAAGAGCTTCAGGACTTCTTCACAAAAACCTTTTATGGATATCAAATGACTGCAAACTCTTCCATGAGTTTCTTTGCTGAAGAAAGCTTAAAGTTTGAAATCATGAACGCTTTGGAATTCCTGCTTCAGAATCAGATCTTGCAGGCTACACCAAGAGGACTCAAGACAACTCCATTCGGTAATCTGATAGCAAGGTCCAATTATAGCGTTGAAACTGCTGTTAAAATCAAGGAATATGCAAACAATCTTGATGACTTTAAGCCTGAAGAGCTTATTTACCAATTAGCCCAAACTCCAGACATGCCTCTCATTGCATTCAAGGGTAGAAAATCCAAGGACCCTGTTCGTGAAATGCTATCAAACTATGGCCTATTCGCCATTGACATTGGAAACCCTGAAGCAACAGCAGTGTCTTTGATTGAATGGATCAACGAAAGGACAGAGTACCAAATTGAAAATGCTTATCATGTATACTCTTCATCCACTAGACGCTCTGCATATGAAGCTTCATTGCTTGTCCGCTTTACAAAGAATACTCTTGAAGTTCTTGGAAAGTATGCTTATTCAAAAGATTTGGATTTCCTTTCTGCAAGACTATATTACGGTGTAAAGGAAGACATAATCCCCCTTGTTATTGGAGTTAAACGTTTGGGAAGACGTCGCGCAAGAGCATTGGTTGATGTGTTCGGCGATGACTTAAGACCATATTCAGAAAAAGAGCTTCAAAAAGTCGAAGGAATTGGACCAAAATTAGCTCATAACATTAAAAAATTCGCAGATAAATATTAATTAATTATCTCTTTACTATTTTTAAAAAGAAGGATCTTGAAAAAAAATATTTTTAAATTATAAAATATATAGATTGATTTTAATCTTGATAGTGTAAAAATCTTAAAAAAAAAGAAAAAATAAAGAAGAGGAGAATTATCCTCCACCTTCACAACCTTGAATATCGTTTAAGTTAGCATTGAGTTCTTCATAGCCTTCCTTAATGTCCTTGACTTGCTCAAGAGTGCCCTTATCAAGGTTATCTGAATCAACGATGTCTTTTTCATTAACAACTTCTAAAGTATCAGCGGCATACCATAAGGCAGGTTCATCTAATTTTACCCATTGCTCATTGTCTTCTTCTTTCAAGTCAACAACTTTGCTTATGGTACCAGTACCAGTATATCTTATAAAAGTACCTACATCAATTGTTTCTCCTCGAATATCACAAAAACTCATATTATCACCAATAAGTTTTAATAAAGTCTTCAAAGAAGA
>SFOB01000317.1 GCA_004554075.1 Treponema sp. | reverse complement strand
TCCTTCTGGCGTCCTCTAACGCCTCCTTTGCTTTCTGTCCGACACCATATAGACTCGATGGATTACCATACACTTCCTTCATATGAAAAAGCATTGTATCAATCGCATGTTCACTCATTTTTGTTGTCGCCGCATTATCCGCATATATATTCATAAACAATTTCCTCGTATGATAAGTGTATGACCAATAAAAATGATGGTTATGCACTTATCCCTTTCTATATATTTATAGATGATCTGAGACACCTGGGATAATCCCTTTCCATCTCATCTACATTGGTTATAAGTTAATAGTTATCCTGTGGTATGATATCAGCAGAGTCTGATGTCTAGAGGCACTGCTTGTTTTCCTTTCAGCCCATTTTATGGTGCCTGCTTATGGAGCTTTCAGCCTGATTCATATGTCATATGCCGCTTACACAGATGTTTCATCCCCTGGCGTACAGCACCAGCAAAAAAGCTGCCAGGGAGCATGCTTATTACGCGAGGTTTCGGTCAGCATATGTTTCCCAGGATAAACCTTTGACTTCAGGTTCCAAAAAATTCATAATCGGAAAGGCGGTGATATCATGATCAAGATTAACCCATTATCTACGCTTTACGTCGGTATTGACGTCAGTTCAAAATCTAACTATGTTTGTGCGTTAGATTTTTATAAAAATAAATACATTAACTCTTCCTTTGCTAACAATCAGCCAGGAGCTGAAGAATTAGCTCAGAAGATTTTAGAGTGTTTAAAGGAACACCCTGACCTTAATACTGTTGTTGCTGCTTTAGAGTCCACCTCTGTCTATAGCATCCATATAGCTAACTACTTATCTTCCTGTGAAGAACTGATGCATATAAAACCATATGTCTTTGTAGTTAATCCTAAATGCACTGCTAACTACAAAAAGAGTTACATAGGACTCGGCAAGTCAGATCCTATTGATGCCTTTGTTATTGCTGATTATGCAAGAGCGGGCAACATTGAAACTGAGCCTTGGCGTGGAAGCCAATTTCTGGCTTTAAAACGCCTTACCAGACATCGTTTACATTTGGTTGAATGTATGACCAGAGAGAAAACATATCTGGTTTCTAACCTCTATCTGAAATTCAGTGAATTACAAATGTTAGAAGGTGAAAATCAACCATTCTGCGACATATATGGATCTACATCTTCCAGTGTATTGGTTGAATACCTGTCTCCAGAAGAAATCATTGATTCTTCTGAAGAAGATTTGGTTTCTTTCCTTGCAGAAAAGAGTCGCAACCGTATTAAGGACATAAGCAAGACAGCTGATTTATTAAAGAAAGCTGCAAGAGATTCTTATCGTCTTGATAAAGCTCTGTATGAGCCACTTAATGTTTCTATTGCAAGTTCATTCAATTGCATAGAAACCTTCAAAAGAGAAATCAAAGCTATCGACCAAGCCATTGAAAGAGAAATCAAAGGCTTAAATCCTAATGCCTTTATTATTCTCCAATCAATAGATGGCATCGGTCCTGTCTTTGCTGGCGGCATCGTTGCTGAAATAGGCGACATAGCTGCTTTCTCATCATCTGATGCTCTTGCTAAATATGCCGGTCTTTGCTGGAGGTCCAACCAGTCTGGTGACTTTGATGGAGAAGATACTCCTATGACCAAAGCTGGTAACCGTTATCTTAGATACTATCTTGGCGAAGCTGCCAACAGTATGAGGAAACACAACGTTGAGTACGGGGAGTACTATCGCAAGAAGTACAACGAAGTCCCTAAGCATCAACACAAAAGAGCACTCGCGCTGACTTCACGTAAATTCGTTCGTTTGGTTTATGGATTGCTGGCCAAAAACCAACTGTACTCCGGCGTATCGCTGGATACATCAACTAAATAAGCCTTTTTTAGCCTGATTTTCATTAGGTCTATTAAGGTTACCCTTTTTTAGAAAAACATATCAAAATCATTTCAATATATCTCTTGACATATCACCAGATTGCTCCTTGAATCTGTGGGCGATACAAATAATTACTGTCAATGTAACACAAATAATTTATGTAAACAAGTGCAGATGCAAATTTTTCACAAAATTGTTTTA
>SFOB01000316.1 GCA_004554075.1 Treponema sp. | reverse complement strand
TTGCGCCGATGGTACTGCAATGCAATGTGGGAGAGTAGGAGGCCGCCTTCTTTTTAACAACAGTCCCGAGGATAGCAATATCTTCGGGACTTTTTTATTTATGCATAGCAGATGATAATGAATAATCAACGTTTTTCGTGATAATTGATATTTTTATATGTAAAAAAGTAATGAATTATTTGTTTATTCAGTATTTTTTTATTAACTTTGCACCGTGAAATGAAAAAAGCAATGAATATGAATAATTTTGGTCTTCTACACATTATTAATATTCTTCGACTTCGTAATGTTGTCGGAAGTGAAAAGGTGTGTATGTAGGCTGTTACATAATTTATATATGAACCTTTCTCACTTCCTTGTGGGGAAGGTTCTTTTTTGATTTTTATTTTGAAGTAAAAGAAATATTTTATAGAATATGAGTGACAGATTATTTATTTTTGACACAACGCTTCGCGATGGCGAGCAAGTTCCAGGATGTCAGCTGAATACTATAGAGAAGATTCAGGTAGCAAAACAATTGGAACAGTTAGGTGTGGACATTATTGAGGCTGGTTTTCCAATCTCAAGTCCTGGTGATTTTAATTCAGTGATTGAGATATCAAAAGCTGTTACTTGGCCTACGATATGTGCACTAACCAGAGCGGTTGAGAAGGATATTGATGTGGCTGTTGACTCGCTAAAATATGCTAAACATAAGAGAATCCATACTGGTATCGGTACCAGTGATTCACATATCAAATATAAGTTCAACAGTAATCGTGAGGAAATAATAGAAAGAGCAGTTGCTGCCGTGAAATATGCAAAGAAATATGTTGAGGATATAGAATTCTATGCAGAAGACGCAGGTAGAACTGATAATGAATACCTTGCAAGGGTGGTGGAAGCTGTAATAAAGGCAGGTGCTACAGTTGTGAATATTCCTGATACTACTGGATATTGCCTGCCGTCAGAATATGGAGCAAAAATCAAATATCTGATGGAGCATGTGGATGGTATTGATAAAGCTATCATTTCTACTCATTGTCATAACGACTTAGGTATGGCTACTGCCAATACTTTAAGTGGCGTGTTGAATGGAGCACGCCAAGTAGAGGTTACAATTAATGGTATTGGTGAACGTGCTGGAAATACTTCTCTTGAAGAAATTGCAATGATTTTACGTTGTCATAAGGATATAAATATTGACACAAATATTAACACAACAAAGATATATCCTACAAGTAGGATGGTGTCAAGTCTCATGAACATGCCGGTTCAGCCCAATAAGGCAATTGTTGGAAGAAATGCTTTTGCTCATTCAAGTGGTATTCATCAAGATGGCGTTCTGAAAAACGTTTCAACTTATGAAATAATGAATCCGAAGGATGTAGGACTTGATGACAACTCTATTGTATTGACTGCCCGTTCAGGAAGAGCGGCATTAAAGTATCGCCTGAGCGTTTTGGGGGTAAGTATTGAAAATGAGGAATTTGTTGATGATATTTATCAACGCTTCCTGAAACTTGCCGATCGTAAAAAAGAGGTGAATGACGATGACATTCTCATGCTTGCCGGTGCTGACTCTGCAAAGACAAGAGCTGTGAAGCTCGATTTCCTTCAGGTAACTACAGGTATGGGTGTAAAGAGTGTTGCAAGTATTGGTCTTGATATCTCAGGACAAAAGTTTGAAGAGGCTTCTACCGGCAATGGTCCTGTTGATGCAGCCATAAAGGCATTGAAGAAAATCATACAGAAGCAGTTCACCGTGGGAACCATGCCCGAGCCCAAGGAAATATGCAGCAAGCAACTTTACCACGTCATAGACGACATCGAGCGCGTGGAGGTGGACGAGGAGGAAATCGCTCCCTTCATGGACGACGTGCGCAAGAGATGGGAATGGCTTGACAAGGAAGACCTCATCAAGCGCATACTAAGCCGCGAGTTCGGACGGTTCCTACAGTACTATGCCAATGCGCCCGAACTGACCTCTCCCTCCGACGGCAAGGCCAGGGGCAAGGACAAGGGACGCAAGAAAGGCGACCGTACCGCAGAAGCCGGATACAAGAGGCTCTTCCTCA
>SFOB01000315.1 GCA_004554075.1 Treponema sp. | reverse complement strand
TTGAGTTGTATTTTCAGACAAGTAATTGTATGCATAAGCCAATGCATCTATCAAGTCATCATGTTTTGCTAAAGGGAATCCTTTCAATTGAGTTAGTAATAATTCACGTTGGTTATCATTTAGCACGAAACGGATTTTGCCTTGCATTAATGCTTGCTTGAATCCTTGCGCACGGTCTACTTTGGAACCTACAGGTTCAGATTGTTCGGTCATGTAACCTATGAAATGTTTTTTATATTGATTGTATAGTTCTTTAGCTGCACCGCCTTTGGTTCCAGTTTCCATTAATATCCTGGTATTTGGGTTGTCTAGTTTTGCAGTTCTTTTCAATCTATTCAACAAGTCATCCCCATATCTTTCCATTGTCACATCTGTAACATAGTAAGTGTCATCGCTTAAGCGGTACATCTTGCATGATGCTGTGTAATCGTTATCTTTTCCAGGCTCTTCACCACTGTAAGCTAAATCCCATGATCTTACTTGGCCGGTGATTAATGGGTTTGTGTATTGGAATGATTCTTCAAATATTACCCAATCCAAGTTAAAGAAGTCACCTGTCTCGTCTAATGGTTGGCCTTGATATTCGGCCTCGAATATTCTGTCTCCGACTTCATCTCTGCGGTCTTCAAAATATTCTGGTGTATATTTGTTAGGCCATATGCAAGTGCCATCTTCATTCAATGCTTTCAAGTGTATGAACTTGTATTTTTCAGGATGGTTTTTCTCCAATCTGCCGATGATGTCTTGTGTATGCCATCTGGTCCCAAGGACAAACAGTTTGCTGTGCGGTTCCAAACGAGGTATGAGGATTTCCTTAAACCATTCGTAGAGATCATCCAATAATTTTTGTGAAGTGTCTTTGAAACCTTTGATTAAATCGTCACATATGCATATGTCTACATCAGTACCGGTGATTGTTCCTCCAGTCCCTACTAGGTCTATGCTTCCTAACATACGGCCTTCACCATTCTCGAAACTGAATGATGCCTTGGCATGTTCTGCTTTGGATAAGTAAATGTCACGTGAAGCTAATAAGTCTTCATTGTCTATGAATAATTGTCGGAGTCTTGTACCGAATCGGTTAGCTAATTTCTGATTATAATTGACGATTAGAATGTTGTATTCTGGATTCATCAATATTAGCCAGAACGGAAATGATAATGTGATAAGGCTTGTCTTTGCGGTTCTTGGTGGTTGTGTTACACATAAGCGGTCTTTCTGTTCATCATCAAGTATTATGTTCATCAGTTCTTCAGATAGTTCCGCCACGTGCTGTGCAGGTGTGCTGTTCCTTACTGTCAAGGTGGAATATATATCGTAAGGGGTTAAATCCTCAATCGCTTCTAAGGTCATTTAACTCTTTCCTTTTTTCTTTCACTCTCTCCAATAGGTTGACAGTAACATCAGTTTTCACATCTGCTTCCAATTTGGTTTCATTGAATGTTCTGTCACCGTAAATGTCAGGACGATGTTTAGTGAGCCACCATTTCGCATCCCCCGTATTATCAGGGATTGCATCCAGTATGACTGTTTCAACAGATTCTAATGCTTTACTCTTTGCTTTTTCAACTGCAAATACAAATTTAGGATATTTTCCAGACTTTGCTTTCAATCCTCTGTTATACCAGTTATAGTAAGTTTGTTCAGTTATGCCTGCCTTTCCGCATGCTGCAGCTACACTATGTCCTTTTTCTAAAGCTTTGCATATTGTATCCTGGACCTCTTGAGTAAGTTTAGCATTGTATTTGTTAGCCATAAAATCATCACTAAAAACTATTAAAAACTAAAAATAATTCTTTTACGTTAGGAAGTGTAGCACCACTCCCACTATAATACTTATTATAGGGATCATGGCTAGCATAGTATTGCGGAAACTGGAAAGGCTGCTTGACTGTTGAGTCACTTCATCCTGTAACTTGTCAATCTTCTCTTCTAAAGCCTTAATCTTATCGTTATTGCCTTGCCTCTGCTTTTGACTTTCTTCAAGTAACACAGTAACCTTTGTGACCTTTTCCAATAATTCCTGCTGATTGTCCCTATCATATAATAATTCTTTGT
>SFOB01000314.1 GCA_004554075.1 Treponema sp. | reverse complement strand
TGCCCTCTCCCTAAATAATTATGAGTCAGGCGGTCATATAGGGTAATGTATATGGTTGGCAATGCTGTCATACGATGTTAATAATAACTGATTTAATCATGTTTTTTCTTTGCAGAAGTGTATCAGATACAACATCTGCGCTGCAAAAATACACATTTTCTTTCATATAAGCATCAAAATCATCAAAAAATTATTCAATATTCTGACATATTAACAATTTGAGGGTCAGGGGGTCAGGTACCTCTGACCCAATCTGACCCAGCTGTCTAAATGTAGACGTTAGCTCCCATGCATGAGGTCACGCCGAGCGTGGTTGCAATAGCAGACAGTGCCGCCACAATCAGCTGAAGCACCAGCTACCGCTGCTTTTTTTATCAATAATCAATAATCAAATAATCAACAATTTCTCCCCTTTCCTTTGGCGGATTCAAAAATAATACGTATCTTTGCACCGAATTAAAAGAATATTATTATGTTAGGACACAATATTCCCAAACCTGTAGCAACAGGTAAGATAGCAAGAGATATCCGTGAGGCGGTTAAACAATCGTTTTCACAATCTGGTCATGAGGAGAATTCAGATCTACAGAAGCGTAAATCTGTTATTATTTGGAAGTAGATAATGGATTATCATTTTAAGGTTGAGCGTTTATCGGATTTCTCTGTTTTGGACAGCTTCGAATGTGGAGTTGCCCAAATGGATAATTTTATTCATGGCAACCTTAAATACTGTGATGCAAACCATTATTGCTCTACTCGACCCCTGACCCTTCACCATTAACTAAGTAATGTTAAAACCAGAACAGTAATTTGCATAAAAGAGATAAACTTCGTAACTTTACATGAAATTTTAAAATAAGCGGAAGGGTGACACTTGTCATCATGCGTATATTGAGATTATTTAAAGAGCATGAAACTATCTTCTTTTTGTTACAAGGAGCAGGGATGGGAATTGACAGAGTTATTCCCATTAAAGCCTGTTAATTTACTTGTTGCACGTAATGCAACGGGTAAGACTCGTACTATAAGGGCTTTTCTGAACGTTACATCTTTTTTACAGATGAAGAAGTCTTTTATGGACATACGTTCCTTTGAGGCAGCCTTGAAATTCACATCTTATGAAGATGCAGAATGGAAGATGGATTATAAATTTAAGATTAATAACGGTATTGTCGAAAAGGAAGTACTTGTTGTCAATGAGAAGATGTTGATTAACCGCTCGAAAACTTCTGCCAAGTATGACACGACAAAGATTAATCCACCCTCTGAAAAGTTAGTTGTTCAAATACGCCGGGATAAAGAATTATATCCAGAAATAGAGCAACTGATGACATGGGCGGACGGTGTAACATCTTTATCATACTCAGATATCACACCATTCACTATATTAGACTCCGGAAAGTTTCACAATCCTTACAATTTTAGTGATTTGGTTGAATCATTGTCCCAGGCAGAGAAGCAAGAAGTTCTTTCAGTCGCAAAGAGATTGGGATATAACATTACACAAATCAAGACGGTTGAAGCCACTAAAGGCATAAAGCTGGTGCAGCTCAAAGAGCGGTCTGTAACTAACGAGATGACAGAGATGCAGTTGTCAAGTGGTATGCTAAGGACACTCTACCTGCTTTGCTTTATATCTGTCATTAAGCAAAACAAGAAATTGAGTATGCTCCTGATAGACGATATGGGTGAGGGGCTTGACTACAGGCGTTCTATAGACCTCGGCAAGATGATTTTTGAAGATTGCGAACAGAATGCCCTGCAACTGATAGCGAGCTCAAATGATGCATTTCTGATGGATGTGGTGGACATCGCAAACTGGCAAGTGCTTCGCAGGAACGGTAGCAAGGTAAGAACGATCAATCAAGTTACACATCCGGACTTGTTCCGCGATTTCAGAATGACAGGCCTTAGCAATTTTGACTTTTTCTCATCAGACTTTATCGATAGCCATTTGAGTAAGCAGGAATGAAGTACGCTGTATATGTAGAAGGAAAAGCAGAGATGCTCTTTGTGGCTGACTTGCTTTCGAAATATTCGAACTATGACCGGCAAATGCTTAGTGC
>SFOB01000102.1 GCA_004554075.1 Treponema sp. | reverse complement strand
ATTGTTGTATCGGAAATTGGAGAACAGTGGTCACCGCAAACCGCACCTGCCATACATGCAGAAATCGAAATAATGCGGAGTGGATTTCCCGGTGCAAAAATTGCAATACAAATCGGAATAAGAATACCAAATGTACCCCAGCTTGTTCCTGTAGCAAAAGCAAGGAAGCAGGCTACCACAAAGATAATTGCAGGAAGCATCATCTTAAGACCTGCTGCAGAACCTTCTACTGCACCTGCAACAAATTCCTTAGCACCAAGAGAGTCTGTCATAGCTTTCAATGTCCATGCAAGAGTCAGAATCAAAATAGCAGGAACCATTGCCTTGAATCCATCTGGAACACAGAGCATGCTGCCCTTGAAAGAAAGAACCTTGCGGCAAACGTAGAAGATAATAGTAATAATCAGGGCTGCAAAAGAACCAAGAACAAGACCTACAGAAGCATCTGAGTCAGAGAATGAAGCAATTATATTGAGGAAGTTTCCGTTAGTTTCGGTTGTACCGTCTTCAAGAACGTTGAACTTTGTAAAGAATCCGCCTGTATAAATCATTCCAAGAATACACATAACGATGAGTACAACAATTGGGAAAATCAAGTCGATTACTTTTCCGTTCTTGTTTGCATCATCATTAGAATCATCAGCTGCGTTATTCATTACTTCAAGTGCCTTTTCATACTTTGACATTTCACCGTATTCAAACTTCATGAATACCATTGCAAACATCATTAATATAGTAAAGAATGCATAGAAGTTGAAAGGAATTGCCTTGCAGAAGAGGGTAAAGCCGTTTTCACCTTCGCTTACAAAGCCTGCAACTGCTGCTGCCCAGGAAGAAATTGGAGCAATAATACAGATTGGAGCAGCTGTTGAGTCAATAAGATATGCAAGTTTCTCTTTTGAAAGACCATATTTGTCTGTCATAGGGCGCATAACCGAACCTACTGTAAGACAGTTGAAGTAGTCATCAATAAAGATAAAGATACCAAGAACGATTGTAGCAACCTGAGCGCCAACCTTTGTCTTGATGTGCTTTTTAGCCCAGCGGCCGAATGCTGCAGAACCGCCAGCCTTGTTCATAAGGGCAACCATGATTCCAAGAACAACGAGGAATACTATGATACCTACGTTCCAGCTGTCGGAAAGCTGTGCAATCATACCGTCTTTAAAGATGTGGTTGAAGAAGCCAGGAAAGCCGGCTGCGGTTTCAATGGCGTAAAAAAGTCCGCCGATTACAATACCAATAAAAAGGGCAGAATAAACTTCCTTTGTCCAGAGGGCCAGTGCGATGGCCACAATTGCAGGCACAAGGGCCCAGAATGTTCCTATCATTTTTTATTCTCCACGTTTTTAAAGTCAGTTGCGAGAGGTTCCTTAACGCCGTCTTTTTCAAGCTTTTCCAGAACTTCAATTGCATAATCAAGTTCTTCAAGCTGAGTAGCAGAGCAGTAAGTTTTTATCGTTCGCAATGCTTTTATAGCTTTTTCGTTAGTCATTTTTTAATCCTCCTTTCTATATTATATAACGTTTTATTAGTGTCTGCATTAGAAAATTTACAAAAAATTAAGAGACTATTTGTTTAAAATGTATTTAGATTTTACCTTGACAAAAAGTGCTAAAAGTGTCATTTTGTAGTAAAGCCTAAAGGCAGAATTAATACGATAGGGGATATTATGAAAAAATATGCATTTTTATTTCCAGGACAGGGTGCACAGGTTCCTGGCATGATTAAGGATATTTGCGATGCATATCCAGAGGCACGCGCTGTAGTAGATGAAGTTACTAAAATTACCGGCGTAGATATGCCAAAGCTTCTTTGGGAAAGCGATGCTGCAACTTTAAGCCGCAGTGATAACAGCCAGCTTGCAATTACAACTGCATCTCTTGCTGTTATGGCAGTTTTGAAGACTAAAGGTATTGAACCATCTGCTGCAATGGGCTTTTCTCTTGGTGAATTCCCTGCTTTGTATGCAGCAGGCGTTTTGAGCTTTGAAGATGTAATTAAAGTAGTTCGCGAGCGCGGACTCATTATGCAGGCTACCTGCGAAAATATTGCAAAGGCAAACGAAGGTCATGCACCTGGTATGACAGCCGTTCTTGGTCTTCCACCAGAGAAGGTAGAAGAGCTTGCTAACGGAATTGAAAATGCCTATGCTGCAAACCTTAACAGCCCTGTTCAGACAGTAGTTTCTGGTACAGCTGATGCTTTGGATAAGATTGAAGCTGCCGCTAAGGAAGCAGGTGCCCGCCGTGCTCTCCGCCTTGCAGTTGCAGGTCCTTTCCACAGCCCTCTTATGCAGGAAGCAGCTGATAATTTTGAAAAGGCAATTGCTAATGTTGATTTTAAGAATCCGGATAAGACTTTGTTCAGCAATGTAACTGGTAAGCAGGCAACTGATGGTGCAGAAATCAAAAAGAATGCTGTTCTTCACCTTACAAATCCTGTTCGCTGGACTTCTGAAGAGGCTGTTTTGAACGACCTCATTAAGGCAAGCGGCGATGAATGGGAACTGATTGAACCTGGTGTAGGAGCCGTTTTGACTGGCCTCTGGAGTAAGTCTGGATTTGCAGAGACTGCTGAATGTAAAGCTGTAAATAATGTAGAAACATTAAACATATAAGGAATAAAAAAATGGCAAGACGTGTTGTAATTACTGGAATGGGAGCAATCACTCCTCTTGGAAATACTGTAGAAGAAACCTGGGCTGGAATTAAAGCTGGAAAAAGCGGAATCGGTCCAATCACTCAGTTTGATGCATCAATCAATAAAGTACATTATGCTGCAGAGGTTAAGAACTTTGATCCTTCACTTTATATGGATTCAAAGGATGCCAGAAAGATGGCTCGCTTTACACAGTTTGGTGTAGCAGCAGCTAAGATGGCTCTTGAAGATTCTGGACTTATGGGAAATCAGGAAGTTCTCGACGAGACTGGTATTATCCTTGGTGTTGGAATCGGTGGTCTTGAAGAGACTGAAGCAGACGTTCTTGGTATGGCAAAAATGGGTGGTGTAAAAACTAATCCTATGGCTATCCCTAAGCTTATTCCAAACGAAGTTGGCGGAAACATTGCAATCAACTTTGGCCTTCATGGTCCAGTTCAGTCAATTGCAACTGCATGTTCTTCTGGAACAGATGCTCTTGGTGTTGCTTTTGATATGGTAAGAAGCGGACGCCTTGATACTTGTTTGAGTGGTGGTGCAGAAGCTACAATCTGTCAGTTCGGTATTGTTTCTTTCGAAGTACTTCACGCTCTTTCTACAGGTTTTGATGATGATCCTACAAAGGCAAGCCGTCCATTCGACAAGAACCGCAACGGTTTTGTAATGGGCGAGGGTTCTGCAATTCTCGTTCTTGAAGAGTATGAACATGCTAAGGCACGTGGTGCTAAGATTTATGCAGAAATTGCAGGTTACGGTGCTTCTTGTGACGGATATCATCTTACAGCTCCAAATCCAGACGGAATCTGCGGTTCAAAGTGTATGACACGCGCCCTCAAGGATGCCGGAATGGATCCAAGCGAGATTCAGTACTACAACGCTCACGGAACTTCTACAATGAAGAATGATTCCAGCGAAACAAATATGATTAAGATTGCTTTCGGCGAAGAAAATGCCCGCAAGCTTAAGATTTCTTCTACAAAGTCTATGCATGGTCACTGTCTTGGTGCCACAGGTGCTGTAGAAGCAATGATCTGTGTAAAGGCAATCAACGACAGCTTTGTTCCATGTACAAAGAACCTTGATAATCCTGACGTAGAAGGCGGCTGTGACCTCGACTACGTTCCAAACAAGGGAATCGAAATGAACATCGATGCTGCAATGTCTGCAACCTTCGGTTTCGGTGGCCACAACGGTGCAATCATCATTAAAAAGGTAAAGTAATATGGCTTTGACAACTGATATTAAATCATTATTACCACATCGCGAACCATTTTTGTTTGTAGATTCAATTATTTCTGCTGATGAAAAGGGCTGCGTTTGTGAACATACATTTACAGAAAACGAGTTTTTCTTTAAGGGACACTTTCCTGAGTATCCTGTAGTTCCAGGAGTTATTCTTTGCGAAACTATGGCTCAGGCTGGAGGAGCTGCTTTGCGTTACCTCAACATCGTTCCTGCAGACGGACTTTTCTTCTTTGCCACATTGGACAAGGTAAAGTTCCGTAACCAGGTTCGCCCTGGCGACAAGGTTCGCATGGAAATCGAGTTCCTTCGCAACAGCCCAAAAATGATTAAACAGGCCGGCAAAGCTTACGTAGGTGACACCCTCTGCGCCGAAGCTGAGTGGATGTGCCTCGTTGGATCTGCAAACTAAGTTATTTTTAGCTATTGAAAGGGCTCTGTAAAAGCAGGGCCCTTTTTTTCTGCCATTTTGAATCTCAATTTTTGACAAATGCAAATGCGTGATTTATAATTAAATAACTTACATATTTACAGGAGAATAATTATGAAGAAATACGGAAAGCTTATTGTAGCCGCTGCAGTACTTTTGTGCGGAATGATTTTTACGGGATGTAAAGGTTTAGATGAAATTTTTGCAGGTCCGCAAGATACATGGTTTTATAAACAAGTTAATTATACTAATAAAGCAGGAAATACAACTAAATTAAATATATTTCTATGTTATAGTGAAGATGGTTTTAAAACTAAAAATGATAAAGATATTCAACCTGGATTAAATGTTGTTGTAACTGGTTCAACTGAAGTAAGCGGTGTTATCGATAACTTAGTTGATGATACATATATCATTAAAAATTTTTCAAATACTTCGGTATCAACTGTAGGTGATGCAGAAGATGATAATGGTAGTGGTTCAGTATCTTTTAAGATGACTACAAGAAAATGGAATTTAATGTATACATTTATTAATATGGAAAAAAGAGATAATATTCCACCATTTGATACAGCATGTAATTATACTAAATTAGATATTTCAAATTTCTCTTGGAAGCAGGTCCTGGCAGATTCACTTGTAAGTTATCTTATTGATTAGTAATACAAGATGAACTTCAAAAAAAAGAGCACAAACATCACGTTGTCTGTGCTCTTTTTTATATACTAGAAATTTCTAGCAATTAGGTTTACAATATATACGGGTGGAAATTTATTGTGAATCAGTTTTTCAGGCCTAAGCAGACTATTTTCTTTTTTGTTTTTTGTGCAATCTGTCTGCTCGTATTACTCTTTACATACGCAAAGCTTTCTCTTCAACCAGTTACTCCGGTAGCTCAAAATACGCCTGCTGTTGAACGCGGTTCGATTGTTGACCGTTCCGGCTTTCCCCTCGCAGTTCAGACAAACTTTTACCATGTAGGCGTTTCGGTAAAGAATATCCGCGACAGTGAAAAACTGAAAAACCGCTTTGCAGAAGATGTGGCGCCTCTGCTGGAAATGCTGCCTGAAGATGTTCTTGAACTCATTGATACAAATAAATCTTTTGTTTATCTCAAGAAAAAAATATCCCAAACCATGTATGAGCCTCTTAAACAGCTTACAGATGAAAAGGGCTACAATTTTGTGAGTTATGAAAAAATCCCTGGAAGAAATTATCCAAACCATGCACTGGCATCTCAACTGATTGGTTATATGGGAGATGATGGGCGCGGTTTAGCGGGAATTGAGTTCTCTCAGCAGGGAATCCTTGCTCCAAGCGGCACAGATGAAAACGGCGAGCCGCTTCAGGGTAAAAATATCTTTTTGAGTATAGATGCAAATCTTCAGTATAAGCTTGAACAGATTGCCCATAAGACAATGAACGAAACCCAGGCAGAAAGTATGATGCTTGTTGCAGCAGATTGTACAACAGGTGAGGTACTTTCTTATATAAGTCTTCCTTCTGCAGATTTAAACGAATACGGTTCTTCGATTATTGAATCAAAAATTGACCGTCCAGCAATGACAGCCTATGAGCCGGGTTCTGTATTTAAGATTTTTACCGTGGGCATTGTTTATGATGAACATGGAATCTCTCCAAATGATTCTTTCCTCTGCGACGGTATGTATGAAAAACGCATTGCCGGTGGTGAAACAATCAGAATTAAATGTCTGGAGCATCATGGCTGGTGTACACCTAAGGATGGGCTGCGCTATTCCTGCAACGACGTTCTTGGTCAGATAAGTGACAGAATCAGTGAAGATGAATTTATGGCAAGAATCCGTATGCTTGGTTTTGGAAAGAAAACCGGCGTCGAACTTCCGGGAGAAACTTCGGGTTCTGTAAAAGATACTACAAGTACAACCTGGTCTGCACGTTCAAAACCGACAATTGCCATTGGACAGGAAATCAGTGTTTCCGCACTTCAGATGGTACAGGCTGCAACTTCTATAGGAAACGGTGGTATTCCGGTTCAGCTTTCTTTTATTCATAAGATTACAAATAAAGACGGAACAACTTATTACGAGCACGAGCCTCAGTATAAAGACAGAGTTTTTTCAAAGAATACAGCTGATTATATTTTGAGCTGTATGGAGACTACTGCTAAGAGTGGAACAGGTTCACGTGCTAACCTGCGTGATGTTGATATTGGTGTAAAAACCGGTACTGCTCAGATGGCAGATAAGGTTCACGGTGGATATTCTGATACAGACTTCCTTTCAAGTTGTATTGCGATTTTCCCTGTAGATGAGCCTCAGATTGTTTTGTATATCGTTGTTGAGAAGGCTAAGGGTGAAACTTACGGTGGACGTATTGTTGCCCCTGTAATTGGTGAAGCTGCAGATATTATTATTGACCACTTGGGAATGAGCCGCGGCGGTGCAGCTTCTCTTGAACATAACGGAGTAATTACACTTTCTTCTTCTCAGCGTGTAAATATTGGAGACGTGGTTCCTGATTTTACAGGAAAGTCTAAGCGCGAACTTCTTCCTCTTATGGAAAGAACAGATATCCGTCTGAATATAAATGGCAGCGGCTGGGTTACAAGCCAGAGCCCGGAACCGGGAACACCTGTTACGGAGAATATGGTAATTGAACTCAATCTGGAATAAAAACTTTCAAGCCTTCAAAAACAGATTTCCCCAGCTTGCCCAGATGACAGGCAGCAGCCCTGTTCCTCCCGAAAAATTCTGGAAACTTGAATCAGCCAGAAACGGAATGATTACAGCAAGTGAGGGTAGTGTAAGACTTCATTCAGCCTATAATCCGGAAAGGGAAGCTGCAGGTGCTGTAAACCGTGAAGAAGTATTTGGAAAATCTGCAATAGTTTTTTATGGCTTTGGACTTGGATATCATGTAATTGAATGTGCAAAGCTTCTGACCCAGAATAAAAAAAACTGCCGGCTTGTAGTAATTGAACCGGATATTGCTCATTTTTTTGCAGCCATGGCTGTTCTGGACTGGACTCCGGTTTTCCAGGTAGAAAATCTTATAATAGCAGTTGGAGCCCCGGCAGAATCTGTGCTGCCTCTTCTGGAAGATACTTCAAAAGTCAATGTAGGGGAGACAGGAGTTTCTGCTTCTTACTTTTTTGATATTCCAGCTTTTACAGCCCATGCTGCTTCATATTTTGATGTAGTACGTTCTCTTGTAAAAAGAAATCAGCGTAAAAATGAAATTAATGCCGCAACCCTGAAAAAGTTTGGCCGCCTCTGGTGCAGAAACAGCCTTAAAAATCTTAACCAGTATGGTAAGTGCGGCTTTGTGGGTGGGCTTGAAACTAAGGATTTACCTTTTTTGATTATCGGGGCAGGACCGTCGCTTGAAACAATTCTTCCATATATAAAGGACCTGCAGGAACGCTGTGTAACCGTATGTGTTGAAACGGCTTTGCGGGCACTTTTGAGAGAAGGCCTTCAGCCTGACTTTGTGATTTTGACAGATCCCCAGTTCTGGGCTTATCGTCATATAGCGGGTCTTTGTGCTCCAGACAGTATTTTTATAACAGAGGTAAGCGCTTATCCTTCTGTTTTCCGTTTCAAATGTAAAAATATTCTGCTATGCAGTTCACAGTTTCCGGTAGGTCAGTTTACACAGAATCAACTTGGAATTACTCCCGGAGACCTTGGTACAGGCGGTTCAGTTGCTTCAAGTGCCTGGAACTTTGCTCATCTTTGCCAAGCCCGGGAAATATATACAGCGGGCCTTGATTTTGCCTTTCCAAACAAACAGACTCATATTAAGGGAAGTTCTGCAGAACAAACCTGGCATACTCTGGCAAACAGGCTTTTTGGGCCGGATAAGTTTACCGCTGGAGCACTTTACTCAGCAAATGCCGTTACTGCCAAAGACTATTCAGGCTCTCCAGTCCTTACAGACAGCCGCATGAAAATGTTCTCCTGGTGGTTTGAAGCCCGGCTTGCGGCCTGCCCGGAAACAAAAACTTACACATTAGATCCACGAGGACTAAACACGCCGGGCATCGAGGCGGCTGCCCCAGACAAACTTCTCAGTAAGCCGCGGCTGCCCCAGACAAACTTCTCAGTAAGCCGCAAATAACTGCCCTTAAACAAGACTTCCTCGCTGCGGCCGCCACAGCACATTCTCCTCTGACACCAGCCCAGCTTGCCGAACTCGAAAAACTCATTGCTATCTTCCCGCGCCAGCAGTTTCTAGAGGAATTTCCATTCTTATCTGAATATCTGTAATCAGCTAGAAACTCTGTACCCTTTGTGTTCTCCGTGTCCTCTGTGAGAAAGGCCCCTCAAACAGCTGATTTATTTCTCTAAACCGTCCCTTATTTTTTTCCGATACTTGAAGCATGGAAATAATAAGTTACGTTCAGGATGATTCCCGCAGCCGAAGTTTCAGGCCATTAAGAACCTTCAGCCTTCCGGAATTACCAGTCAGACATAAAGAGCGGGCACATGCCGCTTCCATAACATCAAATATCTTCTCACCAGAACTCAGAAGCTTTTCTGCACAAAAAGTAAAAAATGATTTTACCATTCATACTTTTTTCAAGCTTGTAGGTGGAGCCCTTACTCAGACAGGTTCTTTTCTTGCAGATAATGCAAAAAGACTTTCTATAATCATAGCCGCTGCTCTTGCGGCAACAAGTATCACATATTTTTCTATCAGACTCGTAAATCATCAGATAAATCATACAGGCCCTCTTATGCTTCAGACAGACGGCTCTGCAGATATTGAAACTCTCAATAAACTTATGGCAAGCTTTGCCCTTGAAGGTAAACTTGATTATGATGAAAGTGGAAATCTTCTGGATGTAGATGAAGCTGCTGTAAAAGCAAACTTTACCCAGCCGGTTTCTTTCCAGACATACAAAGTTCGCCAGGGCGATACAATCAGTGGAATTGCAAAGAAGTTTGGGCTCACAAATATTTCTACCTTGATTTCTGTAAATGATATTGGAAACGTTCGTCAGCTTGCAGCCGGCCAGAAACTTAAGATTCCTTCAATTGATGGAATTGTTTATACAGTTAAAAAGGGAGATTCCCTTGCTTCTATTACAGGTAAGTATAAGGTAAGCCTTGAGCAGCTGCTTGATGTAAATGAACTTACAAGCGAAACTCTTACAGCCGGTCAGCAGCTCTTTTTACCGGGTGCCGCTATGGATGCTGCTTCTCTGCGTAACGCAATGGGTGAACTTTTCCGTATGCCAATCTCTTCTAAGTTCAAATGGAGCTCTCCATACGGCTACAGAATCGATCCTATTGCCGGAGTAAAATCTTTCCACACCGGAACAGATATGGCTTGTCCTACAGGAACTCCAATTCTTGCTGCAATGAGCGGTAAGGTAACTACAACCGGTATTAACCGTGTTTACGGAAACTATGTAATTATTGATCATGGAAACGGCTATCAGACTCTGTATGCCCACATGTCAAAGATTATTGCAAGTAAAGGTCAGTGGGTAAGCCAGGGAACCCGAATTGGTCTTGTTGGTTCAACAGGTTATTCAACCGGTCCACACCTTCACTTTACAGTTTACAAAAAAGGAAAATTGATAGACCCGATGACGGTTTTGAAATAAGCCTAAAAAATGTCATCCCGAACTGGTTTCGGGATCTGGGAGGATATATGTGTATCTGCGGTGGTTGCGGCAAGTTAATTGATAATAAGTTTTATTACTGTCCATGGTGCGGTTATTCGCGCGTGGAAAAAGAAAAAGAAGATAGCAATGAATTACGTTATGCGAAATTTAAGGAAAAACAATTTCAAAAGCGTTATAATCAGTTAGAGAGAATGGAAGAACAGCTTGATGATCTTGAGCATGAACTTTCCATTCTTGTTCTTAGCGCGGAGATGGCTAAATGAAAAAAACAGCAATTCTGTGTTTTATTTTAAGTCTGTTTACTTTCTCACTTTTTGCCGGCACTTCCTTCGGGAATCCGGACTTAAATCTTAACGACGAGCTTCTTTTTACAGTTCGTCATAACATGGTTGGAACAAGTCCCTATAAATCACTTTTTTATACAGCCTTAAAGGATGGAAAGAGTGATGGAAGTCCTGAAGTAATTACCTGCTTCCCTGAGCAGATGGAACTTCTTTCTGGTGGAGATATACTTCAAATCAGAAACAGATATGGAATTGCCCGTTATTCTAAAACAACAGCTGCCATTACCTGGGTAGAAAAAAGCAATACTATGCCGGAAAATATTGTACCGGTTGTTCCTTATGCTGTAAGCCCAAATGGAAA
>SFOB01000023.1 GCA_004554075.1 Treponema sp. | reverse complement strand
GGTTTGTTGTTTTGCGGTAAAAACATTTTATCCGATTCAAACCTCTTTTTCTATCTTAGGCTATTTTAGCCAATCCACAACTTTTGATTATAACTCAGAATGACCGTGAGTATATTCATCCTTTGCATCAATTGCGTTTGCCAGAGCAGTTGCAGTCTGATCAAACATGATGCGCATATCTTTCTGCTCGCCCCTAAGAAACTCAAGCTCCCGCTGGCTGGCATATTCAAGCTGCTTGTTCATATCCAGCAGAACGAAAAGATAAAGCACAACAACAACTCCAACCATTGCTATATTCTGCAGAGAAATACCATAAACAAAAAGCTGAATCAGTGTTGCAATAAATGGCATTAAAGAAAAAAGCAGTAGCGAAATACGGACTTTTCGATCTATCTTTTTATAATACTGCACAATTACGGAAATCTGCAGAAGCATTATTATAGAAGGAAAAGTATAACTTAGTAAAAATCCGCCCGCTCTCTGATAGCGGTTACATTCATCAAAGGTATAATAAAAACCGGTAAACTGAGAGATGATAAGAGTAACTATACCGGCTGCAAATAAAACCTCAGAAGTTATAAGCCTTTTTGGCCGGCGATTAAATCCAATTTCGTGAGTAAAAAGATCTATAAGATAAAGATTAAAGGCATGAATAATACAAAGCGAAAAAAGATAAACACAAAAGTTTGAGATGCGGACCATCCACCAGCCAAACTCAGAAGGATTTCCGCGGTAAATATATGCAAAACGGTCAAAGATCAGAAGCAGAGCACCATACAGCTCCAGAAACATAATTGCATGGCGTCTTTTTTTTGGCATGGACCTGGTAAAAAAACTGAGAAGCGTAAGTACGCTACAAATGCCAGTCAAAAACAACATAATGTTCAACTGATGCTGTCTCAGAAACTCTACCATTCAATAAACCTCACAATATTCTATTATTATAATCCCGAAAAGCAAAAAAAGCGAATTTTAATATTTTAGTTCAAGTCAAAGTTCAGCATCGGCGTATAAGGATTACAGCAGGCAAGACCTATAGTGGTAATACGGGCGCATCTGCCTGAAAGCAGGCCTTCGTCTTTCCATAAAAACTCCATCCCCTTTTCAAACTGCTCATGGCTCAACTTTACACCAAGTGCAATATGCGGATACCAGTTTTCCGGCAGATAATTACTGTTGTCAGCCGGTTCAAATTGAGGCAGGAATTTTTCGTGAAGCAGTTTATTCAGTTCGGAAAGATTTTCGTCTACCACCGGCTTTATAAAAATAACCTTGTCTAAAAATGACTCGAAGCCGGAGATAGAAATATCAAAAGAAAAGTTGCCGGCCCGCACTGTCGAAACAAAATTCTCAAACTGCGTTTTTAAGTTTCCGACATCCGCATCATTTGCATGAAACATTCCAAGAGTCAGATGCGGCGGCACAGAATTGGCAGTCATAAAATCATTTCCAGTCACATCAGCCAGCTGTGTCATAAGCCCACGAATCCAATCTGTCGTAGCATCGTCAAAATAGAGAGTAATTGCGTAGGTGGAAAAAGAAAGTGTTTTCATTTTGTTTTGGTTCTACTTATTCTTTGAACTTGTTAAAAATCTTCAGTCTCATTTCTAACATAAACCATGAGACATTTATTGATTACTTGAATTCTATCAAGAATAACTTCTTCTGAAAAATGAAATTCAAAATCATAAGCACTAGCATCAATATCTAGTGTATAAAAAAACATTTTAAGATCTTTAACTAAATCATGCCATTCATCATCATAATCAAAATCTAAATCTTCTTTGTCATAAGCTTTTATTTTCACAGTATCAGATCTATATTTTTTATCGCTGCCTTTATGAGATATTATTAAATAACAAAGGAATTCTTTATCTGTATCATTACAAACAACAATTGAATCCTTAAAATCCCTTGGTTTAATTTTAATTACACTGCCCTCTGCAATTGCGGAACCTGCTAATAAAAAGACAGCTAAAAATATCATAAAATATTTTTTCATAGATAACTCCTGAACAAAGTATATAATAATTTATAAAGAATTTAAAAAAATTATTTTCTAGTAATTATGATATTTCCTTTCTCATCTGAAAAAATGTTCCAATTTTTTATATTATAACTATCACAATATCCATCTTTTCTATTAAAACTTGTTGTAATTTCTATATCATTCTCATCGATAATTATATAACAAATACTAGCCTTTGGATAATAAATTATAGTATCTTTAGTTTCTATAATCTTTACATATTCACCATGATCTAGAAATGCATCAACTATTTGTTCCCCATTTTTAAAAACTTCGGAAAAACAAAATGTCGAAAAAAATAAAATAAAAAGTCCAATAACAAGTTTTTTCATAAACACCTCAATTTTATTATACAATCCATTCCTTTTTATTCCTATAGATATGAGCCTATAAAAAACGACTTAGTAATTTTTTATAGGCTTGATTTTCCCCAAAAAAAAGACTTTTAACACATTTGGGCCTATAAAATATTAAATATTTATTGTCTTATAGGTCCGTAAACAGAATTTTTAACCTTTGCAAGGAAGCTTTTTTCATTTTTTTATAAGAAAGCATTTTTTGGGCCTATAAGAATTCTTATAATTTATTTTTTATAGGCTAAATTCATAAAATCTCATTAATATCGAGCCTATAAAACTCCCTCATCTCACTTCTTTATAGGTCCAGCTTATTTATACCTGTTATTTGCAATTATTGTAACAAGTCTTTCAGCTTTCCCGCGTTTCTGGCTCCGCTGCCGTTTGGGTGATTGTTGAAAAAGACTACGGGCTTTTTGCTGGAGATTACGGCACTTTTGATTACTGGGACAAACTCTGCCAACTCGGAGTCACTGTAGTCGTAGGTGTAACGGGAAGAGCCGTTTGGAGACGAGTCGGTAGCGTACCAGGCTGATTCGTTGCGGCCATGCAAGCGAATGTAGGCTATGGGACCGATGAAGGGAGCTTTTATTGTTTTACCGTCTGGCAAGGCTTTTAATTGCGGCATGTCGCAGAAGCAGAGACTGGCACTACGCTGCTCTAAGCCCTGAAGAACAGATTCTTTTATCCACTCAACATGGCGAAACTCTATAACGACAGGCAGGCCCTGGAACTGGGCAATTAATTTTGCAAGGTAGATTCTGTTTTCGTTTGTGTAGTGAAAGCTCTGGGGGAACTGGAAGAGGACGGCACAGAGGCAGCCCTTTTCTGCCAAGGGTGCTACAGCTGCAAAGAAGTCTGCGGCGGCGGCCTGCCAGTTGCGGTCTATTTCGTGGGTTAGCAGGCGGTTTGCTTTTATACTGAATTGCAGCAGGCCGCCGCTGCGCTCGTAAAACGATAAAAGCCTTTCGGCAGTTGGCATATTGTAGAATGTGTTATTGAGTTCCAGGGCGTTGAACTGGCTGGCGTAGTATGAAAGGAAGTCTTTTCGCTTGAGGTCGTTTGGATAGAAGACGCCTTTCCATTCGGGATAGTCGTAGCCGCTGGTGCCGATTAGGATTGGGGTTTTAGGGGCAGAGCCCCTAGGAGAAGGGGTAGCGGAAAACGCCGCAGGCGGTTGGAGCGAGGGGAAGACATTCCCCTCCTTATTCGAAATCATCATAATTCTTATTTACATTCAACTTCTTTTTATCGGTTCGTTTGGAGTGTGGCTTGGGGCCATTTTTCCCGCCGCCGCTTTTGCTATCCTGCGCTTTTTTTACATCGCCGTTAGTAAGGACTACCATAGACTTTTCGCTGGCAAGGCGGCGCTTTCGGGCATCACCTTCGAGGCCTGCAGCGGTCTCTGCCTGCTTAATTAGTATATCATTTGCCGAATTTAGATGAAGGGCAAAATGAAGATTATTGTTTTCTTCTATATACTTAATGGCGGCTTCTATATCTGTAAAAACAAGGCCGGCCTTCTGCTTGCCCTGTAGCTTTATATTTTCTCTGATTTTCTTTGCTAAGATAGCTTCGGTGATAAGTGACTTTTCCGAAAGCTGAATGAGTGCTGCTGCAATTTCTTCCTGTATCTGATTCATACTTGGATTATAACATAAAATGCATTATCATTATATAACAAATATTTTTATAAGAGCAATTTCATGACATTAAAAGATTTGCAGATTGGACAATCTGGATGTATTTCTAAGGTTGGTGGAAACGGTGAGCTTCGCCAGCACTTTCTTGATATGGGTGTAATTCCCGGAACGGTGATTACTAAAATCAAAACTGCACCTATGGGTGATCCTGTAGAATTTGATGTAAGCGGTTATGAGCTTACTATGAGACTTGATGATGCGGCGAAGATTGAAGTAGCTCTTGAAAACAGCGCAGATACATCTGATGCTTCAAAGGCAACCGATGACAAGCAGACCCGCGAGGCTGCAGCTCTTGCACAGAAGTTCAAAACTGAGCACCCAGGACTTGGCGAAGGCGGACGTTTCCATGCCAAGGACGACGGAGATCCTCTTCCTGCCGGCACTACCCTTACCTATGCTCTTGTTGGAAATCAGAACTGCGGTAAGACTACTCTTTTTAATCAGCTTACCGGCTCTAACCAGCACGTTGGAAATTTCCCGGGCGTAACTGTAGACCGCAAGGACGGCGAAATCCGCGGCCAGCCAAATACTCTTGTAACTGATTTACCCGGCATTTATTCCATGTCGCCCTACACCAGTGAAGAAATCATTTCCCGCAATTTTGTATTAAACGAAAAGCCTAAAGGAATAATTAATATTGTAGATGCAACTAACATCGAACGAAACCTTTACCTAACCATGCAGCTGCTTGAGATGGACGTACCTATGGTAATTGCCCTCAACATGATGGATGAGGTTACCGGTAACGGCGGCTCAATTGATGTAAACAAAATGGAGGAGCTGCTGGGAGTTCCTGTAATTCCGATTTCTGCCAGCAAGAATCAGGGTGTTGATGAACTTATAAAGCACGCTGTCCATGTTGCCCACTATCAGGAAAAACCTCTCCGCCAGGATTTTTGTGATGAAAATACTGGTGGTGGCGCAGTCCACCGTGCCCTTCACGCAGTAATTCATTTGATTCAGGATCATGCCCAGAAGGCCGGTATTCCGGTTCGCTTTGCGGCATCTAAGCTGCTCGAAGGCGACAAGAGAATTGTTCATCAGCTGGATCTGGAATTAAACGAAAAAGAAACTCTTGAGCACATTGCCCTGCAGATGGAAAACGAACGAGGCCTTGACCGAAGTGCCGCCATTGCAGACATGCGCTATGCCTATATCCGTAACGTTTGCAGCCAGACAGTTCATAAGCCTCACGAGAGCAAAGAGCGAGTTCGCTCTCAGAAAATCGACGCCCTGCTTACCGGCAAGTACACAGCCATTCCTCTTTTTATTCTGATTATGGCAGGCGTTTTCTTCCTTACCTTTAATGTAATCGGTGCCTTTTTGCAGGGACTTCTGGAAAGTGGAATTGATACCCTTACAGGCCTTGTTGATTCCGGCCTTACTGCGATTGGCGTGAATGAAGTTTTACACGCCCTTATTATCGATGGTATTTTTGCAGGCGTTGGCAGTGTACTTTCCTTTCTGCCTGTTATTGTTACTCTCTTTTTATTTTTATCTCTGCTGGAAGATTCAGGCTACATTGCCCGCGTTGCCTTTGTGATGGATACCCTTCTTCGTAAGATTGGTTTGTCTGGCCGCAGCATTGTTCCTCTTTTGATTGGCTTTGGTTGTACAGTTCCGGCTGTTATGTCTACACGTATTCTGCCTTCTGAGCGTGACCGTAAGATGACAATTCTTCTTACTCCATTTATGAGTTGTACTGCAAAGCTTCCGATTTACGCCTTCTTTACTGCAGCCTTCTTCCCTGGACGTGGCGGACTTATTATGACAGGTCTTTATGTGCTTGGAATTATTGTTGGAATTCTGATTGCCCTGCTTTACCGCAAAACTCTCTTTAAGGGTGAACCGGTTCCTTTTGTTATGGAGCTTCCTAACTACAGATTACCTAGCGTTAGAAACACAGCACAGCTGCTCTGGGAAAAGGCAAAAGATTTCTTACAGCGTGCCTTTACTGTAATCTTTATGGCGACTATCGTTATCTGGTTCCTCCAGAGTTTTAGTCCTCAGCTTCAGTTTATTGATGACTCATCCCAGAGTATACTGGCCCGCATAGCTGGTCTTCTTGAGCCGCTTTTCCGTCCTCTTGGTCTTGGCGATTGGAGAATCTGTACAAGTTTGATTTCCGGCGTAATGGCAAAGGAAAGCGTAGTTTCTACTATGGAAATTCTTTTTGCCGGTGGAGTCGCCAGTGCACTTTCAAGCAAGGCCGCAGCAAGTCTGCTCGTTTTCAGCCTTCTCTATTCACCTTGTATAGCAGCCATTGCATCTGTAAAAAGAGAACTGGGCGCAAAGTGGGCTGTGGGAATGGTATTATGGCAATGTATAGTCGCCTGGCTCTGCGCATTTATTGTGTATTTAATATAACTTGATTTCTACCGTTTTATGACTCATAATAGTAATAATATTCAATTTATAGGAGCAAAAAAAATGAGCAAATACGCAGGAACCCAGACAGAAAAAAACTTGCAGGCAGCTTTTGCCGGTGAATCACAGGCAAGAAACAAATACACATACTTTTCGGCAGTAGCAGAAAAAGAAGGACTTAGCAAGATTGCCGAAATCTTCAAGAAAACCGCAAACAACGAAGAGCAACACGCTAAAATGTGGTTGACAGAACTTGAAGGTATTGCAGATACAAAAACAAATCTTAAGAATGCTGCAGATGGCGAAAACTTCGAATGGACAGACATGTACGTAGGCTTTGCAGAAACTGCAGAAAAAGAAGGATTTAAGGAACTTGCTGCAAAATTCCGCGCAGTAGCATCAATCGAAAAACGCCACGAAGACCGCTACCGCTCTCTGCTCAAAGACGAAGATTCAAAAGCAGAACTCGCAAAGAGCAGCGTAAAGGTTTGGGAATGTCTCAAGTGCGGTCACATCGTAACCGGCGAAAAAGCCCCAGACTACTGCCCAACCTGCGGCGAATACAACCAGTACTTCGAAGTCCGCGAGGATAACTACGATCTGATTTTAACCTGGGGTCGATAATCTCCCGTTTTTTTTATAGAAGTGACAGATTTTTTTGTTTTTGAGTAAATTGAAATGTATGTAGTTTTTCTATATACTACATTTACTATGGCAAAAATTCAGATGAAAAATGCAATCGCCGAACTCGACGGCGATGAAATGACTCGTGTTTTGTGGAAGGTAATCAAGGACGAACTCCTTTTGCCTTATATTGATCTTAAGACAGAATACTTCGACCTTGGTCTCAAAAGCCGCGACGACTCAGACGACAAGATTACTTACGAAGCTGCCGCTGCAATCAAACGCCTTCATGTTGGTGTAAAGTGTGCAACAATCACTTCTAACCAGGCTCGTGTAGAAGAATATCATCTTAAGCAGCTCACCCCTAGCCCTAACGGAATTATCCGTGCAGAGCTTGACGGTACAGTTTTCCGTGAGCCGATTTTCGTAAATAATATCCACGGAACAGTAAGCTGCTGGAAAAAGCCAATCGTTCTTGGCCGCCATGCTTATGGTGATGTTTACAAGAACTGCGAAATCAAATGTCCAACTGCAGGAAAAGCAGAACTTGTTTTCACAGGCGTTGACGGAAAAGAAATCCGTAAAACAATTATGGATATGAAGGGACCTGGAATCATTCAGGGAATTCATAACCTCGATAATTCTATTGAAAGCTTTGCACGCTGCTGTTTTACTTACGCCCTCGACCGAAAAATGAGCGTATGGTTTGGTGCAAAAGATACAATCAGCAAAACTTACGACGGAAACTTCAAGGCAATTTTCCAGCGTGTATTTGATGAAGAATATAAGGCAAAGTTCGAAGCTGCCGGAATTGAATACTTCTATACTTTGATTGATGATGCTGTAGCTCGTGTTATGAGAAGCGAAGGCGGATTCATGTGGGCAACAAAGAACTACGATGGCGACGTTATGTCAGATATGATTGCTTCTGCCTGCGGTTCACTTGCCATGATGACATCTGTACTTGTTAGCCCGGACGGAAACTTTGAATACGAAGCAAGCCACGGAACTGTTCAGAAGCACTACTACCGCTACCTCAAGGGAGAAAAGACTTCTACAAACCCGGTAGCAACAATTTTTGCCTGGACAGGAGCTCTTGCTAAACGCGGCGAACTCGACGGAACTCCAGAGCTTGTTGATTTTGCAAAACGCCTTGAACGCGCTACCCTTCAGACAATTGAAGACGGCTACATGACAGGCGACATTGCCCGTATAGCAGAACCAGCTGCTAAGAAAGTTCTTAACAGCTGGGAGTATATTGCGGCAATAAAAGAGCGTTTGTAATTAAAAGATAATAAGCAAATTATGCTTTTACATCTGAACCTGTTTCTGAAGATTCTTCAGCAGCAGGTTCATTTTTTTTAGCCTTCTTAGCTTTCTTTTCTTTAGGAGCCTTTGGAGCCTTAGGCTTTGTCTTAAAGTAAGGGAAATCATTCTGAACACGCTTAGTATAGCGTACACCAAGATCAATACTATAATGATATGCTGCATCAAATGGCTGAACATTTTTATTGCTGCCAAGATTTGCATTATCATAAGAAACAAAATTTCTGTTGATAATTGTCCAGTTCTGAGTGATAGGCCATTCAGCACCAAGTTCACCAGCAATTCCTACATAATGCATGTGGTATTCATCTGTAAGCTGATACATATAATGCATACCAAGAGCACAGTTAATGTAAATATACTTGAGCTGCTTAAAAGTTTTCTGTGCACCAAAGAAGCCATCAAAAGAATAGTTGATTAAGTTTTTAGTTTTCTGCTTCATTCCATTAAAAGCATAATAGAATGGATAGTAAGCACCAACATCAAGTTCAAAATCAACAAGTGGAAGACCAATTGTTTGTGCCGAAAAATATGCACCAATCATCATATTCTCACGCACAAAGTTTGAACGGTTTTCCATCTTTTCAATTCTGGTAACCTGAGCATAGCTCACACCTTCATCAAAAATGATTTTACAGTCCTTAAACATATCAAGGCTTAAATCAAATTCAAAGGCAAAAGCAGAAAGAGAAATAAGAAATACAAAAGGCAATAAGATATTTTTCTTCATAGTATAATCCTGTCTTTCCTTAGCGTGCTGTGTGATAGAGATTAAGCATTGTAGTCTTACCGTTTGCAGTCCAGGTAAGGTAAAGCATTGCACCACGAATATCCCATTCAGTATTTCTTGTATAAGAAGTATCGCCCTTAATATTGAAAATAAGAACGTTATCTACAGTAGCCCAGCTTCCTTCGTAATTATCAATTGTACCGTCTGTCTCTTTGATTCTTGCAGAGAAAGAACCGTCATCAACAAACTGAATTTTATTTCCATCGTTATCTGTCCAGGTTCCGTAAAGAGGATTAGGCAGATAGCAGGAAGCCATAAACATAGAAACCGCCAAAACAGCTGCAAGAACTACAGCACCAATTTTAAAACTTTTCATATTCTTCATAAATCCTAATTTATTCATCATTTTTTATTAACTCCTACTCTTCACCAACAGTCCAGCTTATCAAAGCTTCATTAAGAATTGCATTACCATTTTTATCTTGTGTACAGACAGTATAGGTTCCTCCTGCTGCTGCACCACCCTTAATCTGAACATTGTCATATATTGCATATCCAGGATACATTCCTTCAACGCCTGCAGTATTCTTACCGTCCATACTTCCGTTTGCACTCATATTAGCAGTGGTATTTGTATTACCTGTAAGCAGGAAGTAATATCCAGCTGAAGGATCATTGTTTATATAAAAGTCTGCATATTTATCATAGTAAATGATGATACGAGCTCCTAATCCCTGCATAGTAGCACTATAGGAACAAGTTCCAGTACAATTACCATTAATTGTTTCAGAACCAAGTGCTGCCGTTGCGTCTTTATGCATAAGCTTAAGTCCTGTTTCCTTATTCTGAGAACTCATAATTGTTTTATTATATTCACGGAACCATTGCTCTCTTGTAAGAGCTCCGTAACCGCGGGTATCAAGAGTCTGTTCATTTTCATTTTTACCCTGCATAAGAACATTCAGTGAAACAACCTTGTAATAGTAGAAGGTACCGGCTCTTGCAGTTTCATTTTCATCTATAAAACTCAGCACATCTGTTACAGGCTCATCTGTAATCTTACGGAAAGAAGAATCAGGCTTTGTAGAACGGTAAACATAATATCCATAAGGATTCTCACCAACAGGTTTACTCCAGGTAATCTCTACCGGATAAACTCCATTTGAGTTAGGATTATAGTTACCAATCTTTCCATTCAAAGAAGAAGTCTTACTAGCCTTTACGTTTATTGGAGCTGAAGGACATGGAGCAATGATTGCGCCATAATCACTTTCTACGCTACCTTCTGTTTCATTTATTGTAGAGATTCTATAGAATGGCTTTTTATCTACTTCAAGAGTATAGTATTCGTCATCAGAAATAGTCACATCAGTTTCAGGTTGAATGTCATGAACCATAAGCTGAGGCACACCATCCAAAGTATCAATTGAATATACGTTATACATGTAATTAACATCTTTATATCCAACAGCAGGAGTCCAGCGAAGTATTACTTTAGAATCGACATTGGACTCTAAAACTTCACAGCTGGCTGGAGCACTAAGCAGCCATCCGGCAGCCTCATCTTTCATACCAGGTCCAGTTTTACTAAACGAAGATTTTAAGATATCGCTGGAATCATTTGGATTTGTCGCTATAGTCTGAACATAATAATAATATTTGATTCCAGGCTTAAGCAGGGACTCATCTGTTATTTTTACTTCCCCCGTTCCTGTAATATTATTACGGACAAGAGTATAAATTGAATCAACAGAACTTGTACGATAAACTGAATACTTTACATTATAATCTATTCCACCAGTAGTATGAGTAGAAACTGCATCCCATGTAATTTCTAGAGATTTCTTTGAAACTCCTTTTCCATTTGTTACTTTAATATTACCAGGAGCAATAGGTGCACCTTCCTTTGCAGAATATCCAAGTGCAAGCCCTGTAAATGCAGACTGAGAATAGTCCGAACGTTCTGCACAGATTTTGTAATAGAATTCAATTCCTTTTTCATTTGAACCAAGAATATTTTTATATGTATGAGTATTACCAGTTACACTATCCAGATATTCCATTCCAAGTCCGTTTTCTTTTTCACCACGGTAAATAATATATTTATTTGCCAATGGAACTGGACTCCATGAAAGCTGAATGTATTCAGAACTTTCGCCTTTTCCTGCTTCAATCGAAGCAGGAGGTGGAAGAAGCCATCCACAACTGGTAGCTTTTATTTCTGTAAACTCGCTTGATTCAAGTCCTTTAGGAATATTTTCTGCACTAACGCGGTAATAGTAACGGTTTGAATATTCCTTATTTGCATCACTCGGAGCAGCAAGAATTGTATCTACAAAGTTATTTGAGTAAACATATTTACTCAAAACCTGAAAATTACCTTCATCTGGAACATTATAAGCACCGGTAGTTGGATCCGGTTCCATAACAGCACGCTCAATACGGTAAGAGTTTGCATAAGGAACCTCGTCCCAATGAATTTTTATTGTTCCACTATACAATCCCTGAGAAACAAGAACCTGTGTAGGAGCGGAAAGTGATGTTAGTTCTGGTTCCTGATAGAGAAAATCTCCAAGACTGATTCTTCCCGTTTCTGTATCCATGGAAATCTTATTTTCAAACCAGGAATAACAACCGGTAAATAAGAGAGCTGTAAACAAGACTGTAAAAACACATAATAACTTTTTCATTTATTTCTCCTATTCTGTCCAGAAGCCGTATTGAGAATTCTGCATGTATTCTCCATCTGTTGATTCTGTAGGATCATACCACTCTTGATATGTAGAAATCTTAAATGGAACATAAACACGGCGTATTTCGTCATTATTTATCGAAATAGTTTCAGTCTCAATATTTATAGATGCACTATTATGGCTATCTAATTTAAAGGTAATAGACCTACTGTAACAAGCTGGCATCTTTTCTACAGTCTGGACTGTTATTTGCACAGATTCAAATGACATTGGCCAACCACCACGACTTCCCAGATGTCGATGCATTTTTCTGTCAGCTGATGTACTTATACGTAAAACAGCATCTTTTTTTCCAGTAGGCATTTCAAGTTTTGGTGCATAGTTAATATATTGATAAGAATAAGTTTTACTTGTTTGTCCATCATGATTAGCAATTATCTTTCCTCCTAATCCAGCATCACCTTTCTCTATTTCCTTATCAAAATCCAATTTACCAATTTGAGTCATGCCATCAGAAAAAATAAGCATAACCATTTTTGCAAATTCATGATTATTTATATTTCTATATGCATATTTATTATTATCTACAATTACTGGTGTATCGCCACGAAATAATTCCATAGCATAATAATGTTTTGCATCTCTTAATACCTGTAATGGCCCTTTTGTAACTGAATTAATTGTTCCATCCATAAGCGATGTCGGTTTAAGAGTTATTGTAGTATTATTGGTTGCTCTCTGAACAGTTGTGTTTTCAGCTCCAGAAGTTGAAACAAAATGCAAATCTTTATTAAGTTCTGCAACTCTTATCCAACTTGTAGAAATATTATAATTCTTTATACAAATATAGGCACTTGTAGGTCCTATTGAACGGGCATTATAATCCCAAGGATCCCATTCTGCTATTTCTGAATATCCTTCGCCAGTTTTTGGAGTACAATCCATAGCAAGAAGATATCCTTTATTAGCTTTTTCTTTAGTTAATCCCGTGTAATTATAAGAAGGAGAATCTTCTTCTTTAGAAAGACCTATTATTGTATCTTTAATAAAGGAAGATGGAACAGAAATATTTTTCTCATCTTGATCATAAGCAATCAGATATTCATATGCTTCTGTTAATTCATAATCTTCTGTTCTAATTTTTTCTTTAGTTGTAAATGAAGTTGTTAATTTTCCATTTGAATCTTCTATTGGAGCTGCTATACTGAATTTGTGCCAATTATTGTTTGAATCGCCAGCAACTCTGTAATAACCAGTAACTTTATTGTTTGTAGGTTTATATGGTGCATACCATTCCAGAACCTGAGTATCTGCGCTTTCAGATTTTTTTGCATGAACATTTAATCCATAACCTTTTGTTGAACCGAATTCTTCATCTACATTCCTGTAAGTATTTCCGCTAAATGAAACTGATCTTCCTGCGATAGTAAAATCATTTACTGAACCTTTCTTTCTAACCGGAATTACAGTATACCCAAAAGGAATACCCCAAGAAATATAACTCTGATTTACTTCATAGGGACTAGTATCGCTTTGTGCTTCTTTATAAGTATCTGTTAGCTTAAATTTATCTTGAACAATATTTACAGACACTCTCTCGCTATCAGCTGGTTCACTATTAATAGTAAGAGTTTTCTGTTCTACATCATAATAATAAACATCTGGATTTGAAACATTATCATCTGCTATTAAATCAGGTCTTTGAGTAGCTGTTTTATAAGTAATACGACTAATAATATACCCTGCCGCACCTTCTACAGGATTCCACTTTACATCAATAATATTGGCATATTTTGAATCAATTGTAGTTTTTATTTTTGCCGGTCCAACAGTACAAACATCAATTGTACTAGTTGTTGTATCTGTAGATTCCTGATTCTGGGCTGTTACCTTAAACTTAATTGTCTTACCAGATTTTTCGGCATCATCATAGCCGGCTGGTTTTGTAATTACACAGGTAAACTTTATGCTGTCACCATCTGTTACTTTTGTAATTTCACAGTTAGCATCATCACCCTCTGCAATAACAAGTTCATCAGATTCATCAGCATACATTGCTGAAACTGTATATTCATCTTTTGCTTTCTGAACAGCAGGCCATTCAACTAAAAGTTTATCGTAATCATATTCTGTAATAACTGGTGCTGCAGTTCCAAGGGTTTCGTAAACTTTATCTGTCGTATCAGTATTAGGACGGAAACGTTCAGAAAGCCCCATAGAAGCTTCCAGAGAATAAATACGTCTATCTCCAGAATTTACTCCATTCGTATGTTCATATTCAAACAAAGTACCTTCTGTAACATTTTCAAAAGTACTTGCAGGAAGTTCCAGGCTTTCTTCTGTCTGACTGATTCCATCAACCACATTCTTCCAATGAATTGTATAAGTATAGCTTGAATGATAGGTAAATGAGAGAACAAATTTATTACTGTATCCATCAGTAAGATTAAATTCCTCTACAACCGGTACTGCATTTGCATCATTTGTAACAAGGAACTTACCAGAAGCCTCAATTGAATGATAGGCATTGCTTGAATCTGTACTGTTTGCAGGACAAACATAAAGAGTATATTTGTAATATCCTAAAGCCGAAGCTGGATCTTCAAAAACATCTTTTTCTTCGTTCAAATCAGAAAGAGATGTATATGTCCATTCATATTCTCCTTCAGGAACAAGAGTTGTTTGATCATTCAAATCATATTTTTCGCGTTTAATAAAATAGGTATAAGCTTGTCCAAAAGTTTCAAAAGAAACATTAAAACTAAAGGCAATCTTAGTAAACGAAAAGAGGTCTTCGCTTTTCGTATAATCAGCATTGATTGAGAAAGTTGGGATACTTACAAGCCAGCCTTCAACAGCTTCTGTTTTACTTGAATCAGCTGTAATGACTTTTCCAACTGAGGTACCATCTGTAACTGACTGAATGTAATAAGTGTATTTTTTCTCAGGAACAGCATTTTCATCATCCCAAGTAACAGTATCACCAGGTGTATAATCATCAAGATTATAATTATCAACCGGGGTTACATGATATGTATGCACCAGAGTATATTCTGAATCTGCCTGTGTAGAAAGTTTTCTGTAAATATTAAAATATAAAGCATGAAGCGCAAAACCACTTACACCAGACTGTTCGCGATACCATACCATCTCAGGAAGCTGCCAGCTGAGAGTGATTTTTTCTTTTGACACACCCTGTGCAACAGTAAAGGCCTGTGGCGCATCTGGAATAACTCTATGCGCAGTCTCGGCAGATGTTTTTTCGCTGCATTCCTTTGATGTGGAATCGGTTTTTACAACTTCTACTTCGAAATAGTATTCGGTTTTTGAGGTGAGGCCGTCGATTTCTACCTGACGGGTGTCGCCATCTACTGTGAGGGTCTTGAATTTGATGTTTGGGGCAGAAAGGGCGTAAACGTTTACGTTGAAAGAAACGTCTGCTGCGTAGGTGTCGGAAGAACAGTTGTCCATCCACCAGCTTACGGTTACAGAGTTACCCTCTTCTGAAGCATCAATTGCAGTAATGATTGGAACGGCAAGGGTTGAACCCATTGCAACAACGCTCTTTGAAGAAACGGTTCCATAGTAGTTTACTGCAGAAATACAATAATATTTTGTGATTCCAGCTTCTTCTTCAATTGTGATTTCAGTCTCTGTGCTTGTTGTTTCTGAAACTTTTGAAAAAGTGCTGAAAGGACTTTCGGCTGCAAAAACCTGATACTGAACGGCATTCTTTACAGCAGGCCAGGTAAGAACAACAGCCTTACTTTCGCCCTGAGTTGCAGTAAGAGATGCAGGTGGAAGAATAAAATCTTTGTAGTCAGCCGCATTTTTCTCTTCATTCATATCCATGGATGGGCCTTCTACAAGGTCGTAGCGGCAACCAGCCAGGGTCAGCGGTAACAGCATCATTGCTGCGAGCACCGCATTACGCAAAAAGTATTTTGTCTTCATACTATTAATTATAGGGTATTTTCGCAATTAAGTGAATACTATGTAATATTTCACAATATCTGTTTGACTTTATGCAAAAGCCAACTTAAAATTAAAGGATAAGTAAATTAATATAGAAGAAAGATGAAACATTTTATTGAAAAAAAGCTCTTAATATCTCTGATTTTTCTCGCTGCAGCTGTTCTTTTTGCAATTATTTTTGCCGTAACTCACACAAATTCCTCAAAACATCAGCCTCCTGCCCCTGCTGAAACGACTGGACAAAGTGAAAAGCTGATTCTGGGCTTTTCTCAGATTGGCTCTGAAAGTGCCTGGCGCACCCGCAACACTCAGTCTATTTTTGAGGCAGCTGCAGAAAATGATATTCAGATTCTTTTTGATGATGCCCAGCAGAAGCAGGAAAATCAGCTTAAGGCAATCCGCTCCTTTATTGTCTATCAGGTAGATGTAATTGCCTTTGTCCCGATTGTAGAAGACGGCTGGGACAATGTTCTTCAGGAAGCAAAAGATGCTGGCATTCCGGTTATTCTTGTAGACCGTCAGATAAATGCAGATCCTTCTTTATATGCCGGATTTTTGGGAGAAGATGGACTTGAAGAAGGCCGAAGAGCCGCCCGCTTTCTTGTAAAAAAATGCAAAGCCCGTAAAGGTCCTGTAAATATTTATGAAATGTCGGGCACAGAAAACTCTTCTGTAGTGAGAGACCGTGCAAAGGGCTTTAGGGAGATTCTTGCCGGTGACCCTAAGTTTAAGATTATTCATTCTGAAGACGGAGACTTTCTGCGTTCCCGCGGTAAAGAAATTGCAGAGAATCTTATAAATGCCAGCAGCAAGAAAGACGGACTTTATTTTGAAGGCCAGAAGATTGATGCGGTTTATTCCCATAATGATTCTATGACTCTTGGTATGCTCGATTCTCTTGAGACTTACAGAGTACAGACAAAGGATACCATAATCATAAGTGTAGACGCCGAGCAGAAGTCTATAGATGCCCTCAAAGAAGGAAAACTTAACTGCGTAGTAGAATGTAATCCGAACCTTGGACCAATGCTGATGACTCTTGTGCGCCAGATTGCTGATGGAAAAGAGATTCCCCGTGTTACCTACAATCCGGAAACCTTCTTTACAGAAGATGATGATTTTTCAACCTACCAGCCTCGGGGATACTAATGAAAAACAAAAGCCTCCGGCGCACTCTTCTTATTACCTACATCTCCCTGCTTTTTATTACTCTCATTCCTTCTATATATTCTGTGGTTGTTTCGCAGATTCATACAAAGCAGTACAGTCAGATTATTTCTAACGTAAGTATTGCCAACAGCATCAGTTCAATTGCAAAGGACCAGCTGCCTTCTGAGCTCTGGAACATTATCTGCGGTAAGAAAGAAATTGTAGAAGGCGACCACAATAAAATGTTAGACCAGATTAACTCGGGGCTTTCGCTCATGCTTCTTACAAACAAAAATGCAGAAAGCCAGGGTAAACTTGAAGTTGCGAATCGTGCCTACACTACTCTGCGCCGCAATGTTGATATGCTTATCAGCCAGATGCAAAGAGGAAGTCCTGTTACCCAGAACGAAGCGACTCTTGATGAAATCAGAACCATCACCTCTCTTTTTGCCGATATTATGCAGGATTTTATTGTAACCGAAATTGAATCTGCAAATGAAACAAACCAGTCGTTGAGAAATACTTCTGTAATTCTTACTGCCATTCAGATTATTATTACGGTACTCGCAGTTATCATTTCCATCAACAGTTTTATTTCTGTTTCAGGTGCCATTCAAAAACCTATCTCCGACATGGAAAATCTTTCTACAAAAGTTTCTAATGGTGATTTGACAGCCCGCATTGATATTCCTCATGTTGATGAGCTGGACACCCTTGCCGGAAACCTTAATACCATGGCCGGCCAGATTGATCTTCTTATCAAAAAAAATATGGAAGAGCAGAAAAACTTTCAAAAGGCAGAAATGAAGGCTCTTCAGGCCCAGATTACCCCCCACTTTCTTTATAATACTTTTGATACTATTGTATGGCTGGCAGAAGAAGAGCATACAGAAGAGGTTGTAAAAATCACAAAAGCCTTTTCCGACTTCCTCCGCATTTCCCTTAGCCGTGGCCACGAGTGGATTACAATTTCTCAGGAACTGGACCACATCAAAAATTATCTTACCATTCAGAAAATCCGCTATGCTGATATTTTGAGTTATACGATTGATGCAGACGAATCTTTGATGGAATATAAAATCATAAAACTTGTGCTTCAGCCTCTGGTGGAAAACGCAATTTATCACGGAATCAAAAATAAGCGGGGCCGTGGTGTTCTAAAAGTAAGCATTCATTATGCAGATGAAAGCAAGCAGGCAATTACTTTTACGGTTGAAGATAATGGAGCCGGCTTTACGGAAGAAAGACTTGGCCAGGTGCGCAATGAACTTCGCACTGGTGCGGAAGATTCAGAAAAGCTTTCTTCTGTATATGGGCTTTATAATGTGAACAAAAAACTTAAACTCTATTACGGAGAGCAGACAGAGGGAATTATCATTGAATCTACAGCGGGTAAAGGAAGTAAAATTTCATTTACCATCCCTATTTTCATAGATGTGCCATACACAGGAGGCAGCAATGTATAGCGTTTTTGCAGTTGATGATGAACCTATTGTACTCGAAGGAATCCGCTCAAAAATTGACTGGGAAGGAAGCGGTTTTACATTTGCCGGTGAGGCTACCGATGGTGAAATTGCCCTCTCCATGATTCACGAAATTAAACCTGATATTCTGATTACCGATATCAAAATGCCTTTTATGGACGGCCTTCAGCTGGCAGAGGCTATTAAGCGTACCCAGCCCTGGATTAAGATAATCATTCTTTCTGGTCATGATGAGTTTGATTATGCTAAAAAGGCCATTTCTATTGGAATTGAAGACTACCTTCTAAAGCCTTTTACTCCGGAAGAACTGCTTACAAGCCTGAACAAAACTGCAGCCCAGATTGATAAAGAGCGTAAACAGATGTCTGATATTACTCGTCTGCGCGAAGAATTAAAAACAAGTGAGGCCTTAATCAAAAAAGAATTTTTGAATAATCTTGTACACGGTTCAGAAGAAATGAGCACTGTAATTCAAAAAAGCTCTGAACTGGGCCTCAACCTGATTTCTCGTTATTACAAGGTTTTAATCAGCCGTATAGAAAGCCGCAGTGGAAACACTCAAACTCAGCAGGAAGCCTGCTCCCTCTTGAACTCTTATTCAACTGCCATTAACGAGGCTGTTTCTTTCTTCCACCACTCTAACCTTCTTGTCTGCATTTTTAAGGGAAGCACACAGACAGAACTTGATGATAATACTTTCCGTGCTGCAGAAACCATAAGCCATATCGCAACAAAAAATGAAGACTGTACAGTTCTTACGGCAATGGGAAAAACTGTTGAACATCTTTCTCAGCTAAAGGCTTCATATGAAGATGCAAAAAAGATTCTCGAGGCAAACAGTATTAAAGAAAACAGAATTATCTCTTCCGACGACCTTACAGATTCTGCTGGAGATGGCACTGCTGCAGATGCTCTTCTGGATCTGAACGAAGGCGACCCTCTTGTTGATAAACTTAAATATGCGGCAAAAGGTGATATTCAGAGCATTATAGAAGAATCCATGGAGCTGATAAAAAAGAATCCTGACCAGTTCAGTGTATTTGCTTCTTATCTTTTAGTTGATTTGATTTTTGCCGTTTCCAAGCTGGTAGAAAAACTTGGTGGAAATATAAAAGAATTGAACCCGGAGATTTTACAACGTAAGTTTATTGATGATGCAGTTTCTGATGAAGAGCGCTTTACAAAAACCCTTGAGCAGGTTTTGAACTTTGCCCTTGAGTACCGCGACTCAAAGGTTACCGGAAAATATGCTGATGTAATTCTTAAAGCAAAGCGCTACATAGAAGAAAACTATGCAGATCAGAATACAACTCTGACAACTGTTGCAGAAGAAGTTGCCCTAAGCCCTAATCACTTCTCTACGATTTTCTCTCAGGAATGCAAGACTACCTTTATTGAATACCTTACGAACGTTCGTTTGGAAAATGCAAAACGCCTTATGCGCGAAACTGACATGAAAGGATACGATATAGCTTACGAATGCGGCTTTTCTGATCCACACTACTTCAGCTACATTTTCAAAAAAAATACGGGGCTTTCGCCCCGTGAGTACAAACTGAGTGTTACTTCTAACTAGCCTGCCATATTACCAAGCTTCTTTTTTCTCTGACTCAGGATTACACTCTGCAATACGATAAAGAATGCAAGCATAAGACCTGTAGTAATAGACTGCCAGTAAGGTTCACGTAAGCCTGCAGCAACTACCAGGTTATTAATTGTCTTAAGGGACATTACACCAAACATAGTTCCAATTACACTACCTACACCACCACTAAGCAGCGTTCCTCCGATAATCGAAGAAGCAATAGCCTGCATTTCTGCAGCCGTAGCATTAGATGCGTTTCCGGCACCGGTATGCAGGAGGTAGCAGAAGCCTGCAATTCCTGCAAGTACGCCACAAAGAACATAAGCAAAGAACTGTGTTCTTCTAACGTTAATACCAAGCATCAAAGCAGATTCTGTATTTCCACCAACAGCGTAAAGGTTACGACCAAAGCGAGTCCATCTCAGCATTGCCCAAAGAAGGAGAACTACAACAAGTGCAATCACAACTCCTACTTCAATATAAGATGGAATCCAGTTACCATTACGAGCCCAGGTACCAAGGAAAGGAATGTCAATTTCAAAATCCTTAAGATCAAGGAAGAGTTCATTGTTTGCTGTACGTGGAGCAGTACTTACAATTGTTGTCATACCGCGGGTAAAGAACATACCGGCAAGAGTTACAATGAAAGGCTGGATTTTAAGGAATGAAACTAAATATCCCTGAATAAGTCCCATAGCAAGACCAATTCCAAGAGCAATCAGAATTGAGCTTAAAATACCACCGTTATGATCTTCCATAAATACTACAGAAGCCATTGTAATAAGAGCAATTGAACCACCAACAGAAATATCAATTCCACCGGTAATCATTACGATTGTAAGACCACAGGCTGCAACAATCAGATATGCATTATTATTGAGCAAATCCAGGAACTGCTGAGGATTTCTAAAACCACCACCCCAGATGATAATTCCAAGCAGATACATTCCAACAAAAATACAGATTGTTATGAGAAGAAGCAAAGATGTATTTGAAAGCGGCTGTCTGTTTTCTTTCTTTCCAAAAAGATTAGTAAAAATATTTGCCATAATTATTTAGCCTCCTTCTTTGCCATAATCTTGTCTTTAAGCTGAACGAACAACTGCTTTACAACAGGAGAACCTGCAACAACGATGATAATGATTACAACAGCTTTATATGCTTTTACAGCAGTAGAAGAAACCTTCATTGAATATAAAGTAGTTGTTAATGCCTGTATGATGTAAGCACCAAGAATAGAACCTGAAAGCTTAAACTTACCGCCACCAAGTGAGTTACCACCAATTGCTACTGCAAGAATGGCATCCATTTCTATATCAAGAAGTACAGTTTCATGGTTGATAATTCCTGTTCGGCAAACACTCATAGAACCTGCCATTGTTACACAGATACCAAGAATAATGAAAACGGCAAGCTTCCATACTGTAGGATTAATACCATTAAGTTTTGCAGCTCTTTCATTAATACCTACTGACTGAATGTACAATCCAAGAGTTGTCTTTTTTAAAAGCAGATTTATCAGCAGAATGAAAATTACAACTATAATAATAGGTGTTGGAATAGGAACATGTGGAATAAAGCTTCCCAGATAAGTAAGAAGATTACTTTCAACACTAGGACTCGCACCACCATTAATCCAGTAAGCAATAGGACGTCCTGCTGTAAAGAGAATCAGAGACGCAATCATCGGCTGAATATTGAACTTTGCAATAAGAGTTCCATTAAAGAGACAGAAAAGAATTGCTACAATACATGCAACAATCATTGCAAGAATTATTGTTCCAACATTGATTGAACCGGCACGCAGAATCTTTACAAACATAGAACCTGCAATTGCTGCCAGAGCACCAACAGAGATATCCTGTCCCTTTGTTGCAGAGGTAACAAGTGTCATTCCTATAGCAAGAATTACAAGCTCAGAAGCTCCGTTCAAAATACTGATTAAGTTACCTGCAAGAACCGTATTTCCGAAATTATTCTTTTTTATAAGAATAGAAAAGAAACTTGGATCTCGGATAAGGTTGAAAATAACCAGTACAATCAGGGCAACAAGCGGTATTGCAAGCTGCGATGAAAAAAGTTTTTTAATCTGATTTACGATTTTATTAGCCATTTTGTGCCTTGCCTCCCGCAATAGTCTGCATAATTACATCCTGGCGCAAAAGATCATCTTTTAGCTCACCAACAATCTTGCGGTCGCGCATAACGATGAGTCTCTGGCAAACAGAAAGCATCTCTTCAATCTCAGAAGAAATAAAGGTAACACTTACCCCCTCTTCTGCAAGCTTAAGGACAAGCTTTTGAATCTCGAGTTTTGTACCAACGTCAATACCACGGGTAGGTTCATCAAGAATCAGATACTGTGGATGAGTCAAAAGCCAGCGTGCAAGAATAACCTTCTGCTGGTTTCCACCCGAAAGTGATTTGATTGGAGTTTCCTTTGAAGCAGTCTTAATCTGCAGCTGTTCAATAAACTCGTCTGCAAGCTTTTCCTGCTCTGCACGGGAAATAGGTTTTGTAAAGCCATTGAGTACCTGAAGGGCAAGAATAATATTCTCACGAACTGAAAGGTCCTGAATAATTCCGTCTCCCTTGCGGTCTTCCGGAAGATATCCGATTCCAGCCTTCATGGCATCCTTTGGCTGAGTGATTTTTACATCGCGTCCATTCACCTTTACCTTTCCGCCAGTTACACGGTCTGCAGCAAAGATAGCACGAACGCTTTCACTTCTGCCGGAACCAAGAAGTCCTGTAAAGCCGTTTACTTCTCCTTTATTAATAAGGAAGTCAAATGGTTTTACACCTTCTGAGCTTGAAAGGCCTTCAGCTTCATAAACAACCTCACCAGCTCCAGAATAAGGACGCTTCTGATTCTTGAGGTTTGTCATGTCTTCCATATCTTTTCCAAGCATTGCAGAAATCAGCTTAACACGTGGAAGCTCGCTTACTGTGTATTCACCTACAAGTTCACCGTTTCTTAAAACTGTAATCTTGTCGCAAACCTCGTAAACCTGTTCAAGGAAGTGAGTAATAAAGATGATTCCTACTCCACGGCTCTTAAGGTCACGCATGAGTGTGAACAAGAGTTCAACTTCTTTTTCATCCAGAGAAGAAGTTGGTTCGTCCAGAATAAGAACTTTACATTCCATGTCTACAGCACGGGCAATTGCAACCATCTGCTGAACTGCAAGTGAGCAGGTTCCAAGCTGCTGACCTGGCTTTGCCGGAATGTTTAATTTTGTAAGAAGCTCACCTGCTTTCTTTTCCTGGGCACGGCGATTTACAAACTTGTAATTTCCGCGACCTATATACATATTCTCTGCCACTGTAAGATTAGGACAGAGGGTAATTTCCTGATAAACTGTAGCGATACCCAGATTCTGGGCATCCTGTGGAGAACGGATTACAGCAGGTCCTTCAAATCCTTCGATTCTGATTTCACCAGCGTCCTTTTCGTAAACACCGGTAATAACCTTAACCAGAGTTGATTTTCCAGCACCGTTTTCTCCCATAAGCGCATGAATCTCACCTTCCCTCAAAGTAAAGTCTACATTCTGCAGAGCCTTTACACCAGGGAACTCTTTGTAGATTCCGCGCATAGATAAAACAACATTATTTTCCATTTTCAACAATCCTGTCATTCTCCGGCCAAACCGGAGAATCTGTTCAAAAAAAACGGCGTAAAGGAAAGTCTTTACGCCGCCATATTTACAAGAGGGGTTTGATATTAATCACCAAGACCGTATGTATCAATATCAGCTTTTGTAATAGTCTTAGCATCGAAGCCCTTTTCATCATTGTAGATGATCTTTGAAGGAACTTTTCCGCTCTTAATCATATTTTCGATTACAGCAGCCTGGAATGGAGAACACTGTCCATCATAGTTCCAGCGGCCAGCAAGAAGCTCGCGGAGAGCCCACTTGTTTGTATCGAATCCCATAATGATTACTTTTCCATTTACACCGTGTGTGATACCAGCTTCATCGAGAGCTGCAACAGCACCCTTAGCCATGTCATCATTTTCAGCATAAATTACATTGAAGTCTTCTTTCTGGTTGATAACTGATTCAACAATCTTCTTTGCGTTATCTGCAGACCAGTCAGCTGTCTGCTGAACAACTTTCTTCATTGTTCCTGCAGCAAATTCCTTGTCCAAAGCTCCTGTACGACCGATCTGAGCAGCAGATCCCATGTGTCCCTGAAGGTGGATTACCTTGTATTCCTTGAGTTTCTGAGCCTTGAGCCATGCAACAGCTGATTCACCTTCTTTAGGCATATCAGATACAACAGCAGCTTCATAAAGGTTTTCCTTTACATCAGCAAGGCGGTCAAAAAGGAATACTTTAACTCCAGCTTTCTGAGCCTTCTTGAAAGCAGAAGACCAACCAGCCATATCAGCAGGAGATAAGAGAATATAATCTACTCCGTCTGTTACAAACTGAGAGAATGCATTCAACTGTTCGTCATTGTTCATGCTGTAATAAGTCTTAACATCATAACCTTTAGCTGCAGAGAATACGTTTTCCATATCCTTTACGTTAGCAGCACGGTATCCTGATTCTGATGGTGGGTTGTTGATAATACCAATCTTGATCTTTCCATCACCAGCAGCCTTTGCCTTCTTTTTTGGAGCGGCAAACAATGATGCTACACACATAAGTGCAACAGCAATAATTACGCTTTTTTTCATCTAATTTTCCTCCTATAGATGCTTTTTTAGATTACATGGTAACTATAAGCCCGTCAGAAGGATTTTTGAATGAAGAAATTTCGGAATTTTAGTGTGAATTTTTAGGAATTTGAATTAATTAAAGGATAAATGGTTGGAAATTTATTTAAAAAGGTTGGAATTTTTACGGCAACCGTCACCCCGAGCTTGTTTCGGGGTCTATTTTATAGATGCTGAAACAAGTTCAGCATGACGGTATTATTTAGTCTATTTGTGACAGATTCTTGTCTGACACTCTTTATAAATAGCAGCAGTCTGAGCAACTACATCAGCTGGGATTTCCTTAATGTTAGGATCTCCAGCCAGGTTGTTAGCCTTGAGCCAGTCGCGTACAAACTGTTTGTCATAGCTTGCAGGACTTCCGCCAACTTCATATTTAGAAGCATCCCAGAAGCGTGAACTGTCTGGAGTAAGAACTTCGTCACCAAGAACAAGGTCGCCGTTCTCATCAAGACCAAATTCAAACTTAGTATCAGCAATGATAATTCCGTTTGCCTTAGCGTGCTCGTAGCACTTCTTGTAAATAGCAAGAGCAGCCTGTTCGATTTTTGTACCAAGCTCTTCGCCAAGATCATCCTTCATATACTGAAGAGTAACGTTGATGTCATGACCTTCGGCAGCCTTAGTAGAAGGAGTTACGATTGGCTCATCAAGTTTTTCAGCCTGCTTGTATTCCTTTTCAAACTTGTGACCAAGGAATGGCTCTCCCTTCTTGTAAGCCTCGTACATAGAACCAAACATATATCCGCGAACGATAACCTCGTAAGGAATCATCTTAAGTTTCTTAACGAGAATTGTGCGGCCTTCAAATTCCGGCTTCTGGAATTCAGCAGGCATGTCTTTGAGATCACTTGAAATCATGTGATTCTTAACAATGTCTTTAGTGTAGTCGAACCAGAAGTTAGCAAGAGCGTTGAGCACCTTACCCTTGTCTGTAATCATTGTTGGCAGAATAACGTCAAAAGCAGAAATTCTGTCAGTTGTAACAATTACCATGCGTCCATCTTCAAGGTCATAAACCTCGCGAACCTTACCGGAAATAATTTTTTTCATGTTTTTCCTCTTATATATCTATTTACTCAGCAAACCGCCGAATTTAATTCCAAAACGTGAACAAAGCACATTATACTGATTTTCTTCCTCAGTGTCACGGAAGCCGGTTATAAACAAATTTGGAGTCTGGGAGGGGGAAGTCTCCCCCACGCTCCAAACCTGCGGTTTTCCGCTACCCCCTCTCCTAAGGGGGCTTTCCCCCTTAAAATCCCCCACAAGTTTTTCTTTTGAATCATCATCCGAATTTAAAACTTCCAAAGAATGTCGTACAACTCCATCCACCGAATCCACAACCTTAATATCCGGCCGGCAGGCTTCTTCAAAAACATCAGTAAAATTCAAAAAGTGAGTACAGCCAAGAATTACAGCATCGCAGTCTTCCTGGCGGAAAAAATCAATTGCAGGTTTAACAGCCTCAAGACATTCTTCATGACTTGCAGTAAAAGCATTATGTTCAATAAAAGAAACAAGCTGACCATCTCCGCGGGTAACAAGGGTGCAGTCGCTGGCAAACTTATTTTTCAGTTCAATGTTATAAGGATTTTCGCAGGTAGCCTTTGTGGCAAGAAGACCAATGCGGCGTTTTTTAGAAAAACTTGCAGCAAGCTTAATGGCAGGAACCGTTCCAACAAATTTTATATCAGCAAAGTTCTCACGCAATACATCAAGTGCATTAACGCTCATAGTATTGCAGGCAACAACAATAACCTTTGGCGCAAACTGTGCCTTGATTTTTCCAACCAGCTCAGTTACACATTTTACAACCTGCTCGTGAGTCTTTTCTCCGTATGGAAAGTTTGCAGTATCAGCCACATAGACGCAGTTTGCCCCAGGAGCACGCTGCATAAGAGTAGTCATATAAGGAATTCCGCCAACACCGGAATCAATAAATACAAAGTCAGTCATTTTTTGTCTTCTTAATTAAATAACGCATTAAACGCATCGCGTGCGGCATCAGCCTTGGATTTACCAGAGTCTCCTGCTATCCCCTTTGTACTTGCCCGGAAATAATCACAGAAGTTTGAACGTTCTTTGTCGCTCACAAAGTCGGCAGAGCTTTCGCGGCAGTCGTTATGAGAGCCGCTTTCATAAAAGTCGCAGGCTTTGCATACATGTAAGTCTGCATGACAGTTCGGGCACTCATCCCCTCGTACAGGCTTTTCAATATTTGTTTCTTTACGGCATTTCCAGCAAATCATAATTATATAGTATCATTTTTTGCATTTTTCTACTATAATAAAATTATGTTCACGCAGAATAAGTGCCTTGTACATTACTGCCGCAATCTCGCAATTACAACCTTTGATGAAGACGGAAACATCACAGACGGCAAAAATTACTGTCTGGACCATATTCCGGATCCCGGAAAATTCAAGGCAGATATTTACAAATACATTTCCGAACATGACAAGATTGTTGGCCTTAATGTAAGCGGACTCTTATTTGCAGACATAGATCTTTCTAATAAAAAATTCTACGGCTGCACCTTTACCCACTGCACTTTTAACAATATCAGTTCAAGCAACATTCTCTTCAGAATGTGTATTTTTGATTTTGCTATTTTCAACGACTGCAGTTTTATTAAAAGTAATTCACTTTTTACAAGCTTTTCCGGCGCAACCTTTACTCATACCCTTTTTACCTCAAGCGATATCATCCAGAGTAACTTAAATGGTATAAAAGCCTACCAGTCTTCTTTTGACGATTCAGACTTTTTTAATTCACGTTTTATTGCCTCTACCCTTATAGACACATCCTTTAGAAACTGCAATCTTAAAAAGGCACTTTTTTATGATTCAAAAAGAACAAATGTTTCATTTAAAATGTCTAATACACGAGAAGCTCTTTTTACACCAGAGGGAAAATCCCCTCGTGAAAGCGACCTGTCTTTTGGTAACTCAATTGTAGATGGAGACCACTTATGAAAGTTTACTTCCATCTGAACCTTGGCGGTTTTTCCAACTGCTATATTGTAGTAAACGAAAAGACCTCAGAAGCAATCATAATTGACCCGGGAAAAATTACAGACGAAATTATTTCCCGCATAGAAGATAATCACTTAAAGCTTTCTGCTGTTTTGATTACTCACAATCACGGGTCTCATGCCGGTGGCCTTCATACCCTGCGAAAAATCTATTCACCAAAAATCTTTGCTGCAGACTGGGAAGTTGCCGGAGAAGATACAACCGTAATTTCTGGCGATGGAAACCTTCGCATTGCAAAAATGATTGTGCGCTATATGTCAGTTCCGGGACACACAGCAGACTCTGTAGTTTACGGAATCGGTAACATTCTTTTTACAGGTGACATTCTTTCTGCCGGCGAAATTGGCAGCACAAACTCAAGTTATTCTGAATATATTTTGAAATCAAATATAGAAAAGAAGATTTTCTCTCAGCAGGACAATGTAATTTTAATGCCTGGCCATGGACCGCCAACAACACTTGGCGCTGTAAAAGCCTTTACTGCAGACTTTAAGAAAATGATCCAGAGTCCGCAGAATGACAGAGGAAGAAGTTAGCGGTTCACAAGTGCGATGTTACCGCAGACAATTCCGTATTTATCGTATACAAAATCATTTAAGGCTGTGGCTGCATCTTCAAAGCCACGGCCTTCTGTTTTTCTTATGTAGGCAGCAAGTTCCGGAGTGAACTTTATTACAGTACCGCGGTTTGCAAGGTGCAAAAAATACTTTGCAACTTCAGAAAGCCGCTGCTGCATTATGTAAGCCATAAATTCATTGTGCATAAGATATTCATCATTGATATCATAACCAAGACTTGGCTGAGACTTAAAGTAATCTATGAGGAAGTCTCGAGATGTCGGGTCAAAGGTGTAATAAACTGCAGAAACAAAATTACGGAACTCAGCATCGCGGAAGAAGATTGTATGCCAGCCTTCATGAGCAAGAAGATTTGTGCGACTCCAGCCAGGAGTTTCGCGGGAGATTGAAACAAGGCCTCCTTCGTTTGCCTTAACGTAAATTCCGTCATCTTCCAAAAGCTTGTTATGAATAAGGATTCTTTTTAGAAGAAGCTCTTCTTCATTTAACTGGAAGCCAAGATCTGTTGCCTTATTAAAGAAGTTTGCCATGCTTGCCGGCAATA
>SFOB01000101.1 GCA_004554075.1 Treponema sp. | reverse complement strand
TTCAATGCCCCCTCATACTTCCAGGGAAGCCTCGCTCCGTCCGCATAGACTATCCATATCGGGGTCAGCGTTTTGTTCTCTGATGACATCGTCGGCTACATCTCCTTTAATTCTAATAAAGGGGCGGAAGTTCTACTATTGTTCCCGGCATAACATTTTCAGGATCATCAATGTTATTAGCATCTGCAATGGCTCGCCATTTTCGGCTGTCATTATATTCCCGGGCACTGATAGAACTGAGAGTCTCACCTTCTCTTAATGCCATTCTTTTTGTATGATCGGCAGATTCACGCCTTGTATTTGATAATTGTGTCGCTGCTGTTGAATACTCTTTGAATACAACTTTAAGAATTGCCCGTAGAGGAAGCCCGCTATTATCAAAAAGTGTAAAACGCTGAACAAGGTCTTCCAATACACAATCAAAACTGAGACTTCCCCAGCTAAATCTTAAAAGCGGAGGTCTATGTTCCTGAGCATTCACAAGCATAAGCTCCTCAACTTTGGAAGTATAATTGCGAACATCGGTCTTATCTTCCGAAGTATCAAAAAAAAGCTCCATGCTCAGTCTTTTTCTTTCTCCCATTGTAAATTGCACCGGCGGAGCATCCATTCCAAAAACATTAACTTCACTCCAAGGAGTCTTTTTTTCCATAACATATTCTTTTGGATTAAACATTACCGCTATATCTTCGCCTTTATCCAAGTTACTAATAACCGCTTTTTCCAGTGCCATAATCTATACTCCCTTTTTTTTTATTAGTTACTATCCAGTGCCAGACCTTCATGAGTTATTTCAATTCTTTCAACAGCATATTCGCTACCCATATTTGTTTCCAGTCTTGGACCAATCCATCTGCATGGGAATGCCCTAAAAAAATTCCAACGCTTTACCTCATTATTTTCTATATCTTTTAAAATAATTGAACCATTTTTTCGTTCAATTTTCTGGTCATCAAGCAATGTTTCTTTATACCACTTAAAGAGGTCATCATTGTCTGTAATACCCTTTTCCAAAATAATATTCGGATATCTTGTGCGACCATAAAACTTGTGAGTCGTATTATTTAAGCCCCCTTCTTCAACCTCATAGACATAGGTTTCGGCTTCAAGACCTTCGCATTTCTGGAATCTTGCAGTTTCAATTCCATCAATTTCTACAGTGAATAAATATGAAGTAATTTTTCCATCGTCTGCCATAATAACATTCTCCTTTTTATTATGCTATTCTTGCAAGTATACGCTTGCTCCATCTTTTTCTGCTGTCAGTACAATCTTAAAGAATTCAACTGGATGGATAATTGCCAATCCTACTTCAAAAGTCAGTATTCCAGAGTCTATATTTTCAGGAGGATTTATTTCCTCATCGCATCTTACATAAAAGCCCTGCTCTGGAGTGCTTCCGGCAAAATAGCCGTCATGCCAAAGATTTAATAAAAAACCATAAACTTGCCTTACAAGCCTTTTTCGCAAATTTTTATCATTTGGCTCAAAGACAGCCCATCGAGTTCCTTCTTTTAGTGCCTTGCATACACGACTGAAAGTTCTCCTGACATTTATCTGTTCCCATTCTTTTTCACAAGATAATGTTTTCGCACCCCAAATTTTTACTCCTCTTCCGGGGAAATATTTTAAGAAATTGATTCTTGATGTATACAATATTTCTTGTTCCCCGATTGTCAGAGAATTTGATAAACCTACAGCTCCATCTATCAAACAATTGGCCGGAGCACAAAAAACACCTTTTTCGCCGTCAGTCGCAGCTATACACCCACAAATAGCACCGCTTGGAGGCACACGAATAGTTCCAATACCTGTTCTATCCAATGGATCCGTAATATCTATAAATGGATAATATGCCGCAGCAAATGAACTTGTCATTCTTTTTACCCAATTTGCCGCCCCTATGATGTCCAATTGCTCAGGAACATCAAGAATCGCAAATCGATTTGGGAAACGTTCTGCCTGTGCAATAAGAGCCATCTGCACAGACTGCATATCTTCCGGCTTTTTTAGCCAGCATATATCCGGTACAGCAATTAATGAAATATCATCAAAACTCTCAAAACAACCTATACCAGCATAATCATTAAGCCCATTATAATAGCCAATATAATTTCCTGCTTTCAAATCGGCAATCCCATCATTTCCTGACGAAAAGTTCCGCATAAATACAGGAGCTGGCACAGTGGCAAAGCCCTTTACTTTAACCTTACATAATGAAGAGCGAGCATTTATATATGTTACAATATAGCGTTCGTCATTTTTATCACATGAAAGATGAATAAAGTTTTCAGTTTTTGCCTGATATGTTAAAGAGACAGAAAAGTACTTCTCGTCTTCTTTCCAAATGCTTGCCGAAATATAATTCCCCCAATGTCCAGGAGAACTAGCCTCAAATTCTATCTTTCCACGATTCTGTTTTATCTTTAACTTCGCACAAGCCGCAGTTTTTTCATCCGCAATTCTAACGACAACACATTCTTTTCCACCACATCGGAAATAATTATAAATTGAACAAGGAAGAATACCGGCAGTATCAAAACCTCCGAAAACTTTTAGATATTCGTCAAAACTCCTAATTTTTACAGGAGTATTTATAGGACCACATTCGGTAATACCTGCAAAACCAGACAGACACCGATTGTCAATCTTTAGAGAATTTAAATTATATTGCTGCTCCTGAACATATATGCCAGGAACCACCATATTATTCAATTATTTCTTTCCCTTATTTTTCTTTGATTTCTTTCTTGCAAGCTCTGGCATATATTTGCAAAATGGGCAGCTTTCCCAATTATCTTTCATAATGCTTCTGCAATCAGGACATCTTCGCCTAGTAATTCCCATACTTTTCCTTTTTAGGCTTTTCTTAACAATCAAAAGAACAATTACACCGACAAAAAGAATAATAGCAAGAGCTAAAAATACTAACTGCAACCAGCGAGGAATCGGATGCTTTACCGCAATAAAAGTCTTAACGCCTCGACCCTTTGACTCAGTTTCCTCTACCTTAATCTCTAATAAATGAGCCTGATCATCACCTTTTACATTTTTTACCTTTAATTTGACTATATAACTTTGCTTAATACAGTCAACAACTTTTTTTAAATTATCAGGAATATCTTTGAACCGCGTACTATAATAGTATGTACCACCAGTTAACTGAGAAATCTCATCAAGATTGCTTAATGACTGGTTAGAAAGGACTTTCATTCCAACCGTATAAACAGGAAGTCCGCTGTTGCTTAAAGTCTCAATCAACTGGTCTTTTGAAAAACGACTGTTCTGGTCTCGACCATCAGAAAGAATAATGACAACTTTTCTCTTTCCTTTTTTCTGCTCAACCTTCCTAATAAGATTCATAATAGAATCATACAATCGCGGCTGACCTTCGGATAACTCTATTTTATTGATAACCGCAGAATCAAATGTCTTGTTCGTAACATCAAGGACAACTTCACCTGCATCCTCTCCAATAGTATAAATGGAAAGCGTATCTCGGTCTGACATCAACTCCACGAATTTCAGCAGGGCATTCTTTTGAAAATCAAAAGGCTCTCCTTCCATAATGCCGTTGTTTGAAATCATTATCGTATAGTCAACGCCCTCATCCGACATAGAAAAAGGAACTATCTTTGATTTTACTTTTATTTCAGCAGTATCAATTCTGAATGAAAAAAGCCCGGGAGCTAATCCAGAAATAAGCTCTCCCTTATTGTTTTTTATTACCGTATAAGCAGTCATTTCTGGGTAATCCTTGGAAATAATCTGCTCAATTTTAACATTTAAGTTTTGCTTTTCTTCTGCTTCAATAGCAAGAACACAAGAAAATATGAATATAAACAAAAAGACAAATCTGCGATACAACCTCATACAAGAACACCTATAACAATTTTATCTTAAAAACAGCTTCTCCAAATTGAATCAAATCACCGTCAATAAGTGACGAGCGAGTTGTCTCGACATCATTTACCTTCATACAATCGCCATTTCCCATATCAACAATATTACACAATCCGTCAATTATTGTAATATAGGCTTGTTGACGACTTAATCCCTGTCCAAGAACACGAAGCTCACAATCAGCCCCCGCTCCTAAAAAAGACTTTCCTTCATGAATTGTATAAAACTTATGAGCCTTGCCCTCTTTATCGAGAGTTAAAAGCCACCCCGCTAACGGAGCCAGACAAACAGGGCAATACTTCCAAGATGGATCCATTATATGCCCTTCCGAACAATATTTATATCCCATTCTTATTCCCCAATTTTATAATAACTGATAAACCCAGATTGTACCAGAATTGTCTCTCCCCTGGCCCCCAATGTCAAAAGAAAGTTCAGGAGTATATTTGTTAATCTCACCTTCATCAAAAATAACAAAAACATTACGCCATCTGTTTTGAGAATCCGTGCCGTCAATAACAAGAGTCTTTAAGCTTTTGTCCTCATATTTCACATCAACGCTATAATTTCCTTTCAGAATATCTGTCCGACGAACTAATAAGGTTTTTCGACCTTTTACAATATTTTTTAAATGGAATCTCATCTCGCCACCTATCCATCGTTTTACAGCATCATGGACAAGAACCCCATCAGGATAAGTGAACGCTTCATTTGATGTCGTAGGATGCTTACAATTAATAAAGCGAACTTCATGAGATTCAAGAGATTGCTCATTTGCCATATTAATTGAATCAACCAGAGTATATCTTTCGTTCTCGAAAAGAAGAACACGCGGCATTTTGTAACTGATAAATTTAATGTCATTTGTTGACACTTCTTTTTCAACAAGCGTTGCTTTTAGGCCATCAATAACCTTATTATGAGTATCCAGTATTTTATCAATCTCATCATAGGCTCCAGTATAAGACTTTATCAAATCTCCAAGAGCATACATTGCAACACGAGCTTCCTCATAAGCAGCTTTCGTGGTGTACAACCTACCTTCTGACTCATGTTCTCGTTCCCATTCATCAATATCAAATAAAACCTGATGATCCATATTAAAAATAGGAATTATCATATTGATAAGGTCATCAAAGTAGACACCCGTTGTTTGCAGAATCATCTTTGAAGTCATAGCTACTGACTGAAGATTTCTTAATGATGTTAATTGAATTACCTCATATCCTGCGTTGCCCAAAGATTCCGTATATTCAAAAAGATTAATCATGTGATTCAACAAATAAGATGATATACCTTTCCGAACACGATTTATCCACGGAACAAATCTAAAATCTATGGCATTCGGTCCTGGATTAGAAAATGCCTCATTGTTTTTTATTTCGTTTATACCAGTTCCATCAGGATCCTCAAGCCTGATACGAGCCAATTCAACATAGGAGTTATAGTCTGTAACTTCGCTCAGGATTTCAACTTTTGAATTCTCTTCTTTATGTTGATACCCCTGCAATTCATAATTTTCTGGATTTTCATAAAAATCTTCCATTCGCTCATTATAACAAATTGTTACATAGACAGTACAAGGAAGTTTAAATTTTTTTGGATCAAGGACAAGAGCCTGTGGTTTATATAAAAAGATGGGACGGCCAAATCCGTCAAAAGCAAGCCCGCTTCCTACAAGCAGCGTAATAAGACCACCACGAGTTTTTTCAGCCTGAACATGTAATGATTGCTGATATTCTGGAACAATTCCATACCCATGAAATAAACTGTTATACAATGTTTCTTTATTAAAATGATAGTCCTCCATTTCATTCCAAAATGCAGGAGTTGCCTTTAATCCTGGGAAAAAATTAGCCCTTTTATAGCTTTGCAATGATTCCATGCTTATTAAACTATCACAGATTCTCTATTATTTCTAGTCGATTGTTAAACCACGAGAGTTTTTCTCATATTTTAATAAAAAATAGTTTTTATTGTCGATTCTCAATAGAGATGCTATAATATGCTTATAAGTTATCTCATATATTGAGATTCGCTATAATTTCAGGGAGAAACACTATGTCTAAATTTGTCAGTAATTACAATCAGTTCCTGACAACCATGCAGATTAAGCAGAATTATATAAGCCGAAAGTCAGGAATAGAAGAAAACAAATTATCTCGCATTCTCACAGGAAAACAATCCGCTTCAGAGACAGACTTGGAGGTCTTAAGCACAGCAGCCGGAAAGACTCTGCAATACTTTTTGTCCCCAGATTTTAACATCAAAACAAATTATCCGTCTTCCGCAACACGAATTGCTTTTTATGCTGGCGAACCCACAAAAAAACAAAGCAACATCGCAAATAATCTGCTTGAGCTGATGGAAAATGTCGATGTTATTCTGAGCGCCCGCGATTCGTTTTTGTGTCTGGAGGAATAATGACAACAGAACGTCTCAGAGCCATACTTAATTACAGCAAATCTCATTCAAAAGACATCCGTGCGGATATAGCAAATTTCTGTAATCAGATAGAAGTGTCGAATTTAGACGGCATTCGTGACATACTTCAAATAGTCCGCCCGTATCTTTTGCAAAGAAAATACCTTACCATACAACTTCCGTTGCATGATGATGAAATAGGTGCTTTTGTGTATAAAGGGGATTCGCTCTCATATCTCGTAATAAATACAAGTATGCCTGTACTGAATACAAATTTTGCATTATGCCACGAACTCTATCATATTTTTTTCCCAGCTGATGAAGCCCTAAATAAAGCGCGTATTGATTTGGATTATTATTCAAATGAAAATGAGATGCGAGCCAATGAATTTGCCGGAAATCTGCTTATGCCTGAGATAGAATTTAAGCAAATGTTCTCAAAACTGAAAGCTATTCATGAAAACAAGTCCAAGACTGAATTGAAAATAATAGTATCTTTAATGAATTATTTTAAGGCTCCATTCATGGCGGTATATATCCGCTGCTATGAACTCGGCTTATTATCTTCCACTCCACAATATTTGGATATTGAGCCAGAAACAATTAAGAACGAATTTGAAGAACTATGGCTTGATACAACAGACTTACATGCCTTGAAAATTGATAACTCTGAATATTTGATTAAGCATGTTGAAGATAAAGGTCGTGAATATTTAGAAAAAGAATATATAAATGAGCGCACTCTGAAAAAAGCTCTTGAGAATATTAAAATATTAATCTCAAAGGTCAAGACGAGAAAATAATGGCAACACTATATTCAGAAAATCCTGACAATTTTGATGAGCTAGAGCCTCACTTAATAACAGAATTTGAGACTTGTAAAAGTGAAATAGAATCTGCCGCTCTCGTCATTTTTTATGATACTTGTGCGGTACAACACCATTCAGCCTTACCACCACAGTACCAGCTTAAAATATATGACTATCTCAAATCTAAAAATGCGGTTGTTACCGTTGTAAAATGCGTTCTTATGGAACTAGCCGGCGACAGGCATCATTTACATTCACAGGTCATACAGTATTTAAAAGCAATGGCAGAAAATGGAATTAGAATCATCCTGTTTAATGAAAGCTATGTCTTTGGCTTTTTGACAGATGTTTATCAGTCTGCTGCTACAGCAAACGAAAAATTACGTTACGCCGTCAGGAATTTCAATAAAGCAACGACCACGATAAGGGAAACGGTTAATAATAATGCAGAGTTAAAAGTCCTTGTTAGTGATGACGAAATTCCTACAGATAAAGATTTATGTGAGAGTTTTTTTTCTCTTGTTCGCTCAAACAAGCAGCACAAAGACAATCTTGGAGAACAACTAATTGGTATTTGCATATATATCCTGCTCCACTTACCCGCAGAGCCTACCCATAAATTTACAATCTTTACAGATGACAAAGGTGCTGCAAGAATTATAAGCAGCAGCACAAGGTCAATACCTGCCGATGTTTCAGACAAACGTGCCGGAATTTTCAGCTCTGCAAAACTCTTTCAGAATATGTATGACGAAAATTTCCTTGCAAATGAAGCTGAACTAAAAGAAGTAATAGAAAAGATTTTCCCTTCAAATATTTCAGTCCTAGCATTGATGGAAAAAAGCGACCTTACCACCTCAGAATATACATTCACGGCAGAGGAATTGGCTCACTTGATAACATTGAAAAATACAATCAGAATTGCTTTTTAGCGTTACACCACGAGCCTATTGCCCACTGCTGCATGTGCATAGTATCGTCATGCTTTGCAACGCTGTCTTTTGTAGCACAAGACTTGTCTTTTATCTTTACGTCTTTAGAAAGCTTATCTGCAAGTTTTCCAATAAAAGGATGAGGAAGCGGAACTGTTGTAGTTCCGCTTCCGCTCGGCACCACCATTATATGAACATCAAAGCCCATTACCTTGTCATCCTGAACGGCTATCTGCTTGCCTTCTGCCGCAACGCCCTTAGAACCGCTCATCTTGATGTTCTTGCCTTTGAGATTAACTTCCTTGTCGCTTGTGAGTAAGCGTCAATTTTCACGTATTATACAGAACTAAAAATTTGATTTAGCATCTTTCCCAGGGTGGAAATTTATGAGAGCAATTTTTAACAAAGAACAA
>SFOB01000313.1 GCA_004554075.1 Treponema sp. | reverse complement strand
CCGCGACAAATGACTGATATTCAATATGATATCACAATTATGGGCGGACGTGAAGTATCACGTCCCTACCGGTTTGGTTTTTCGCCGAAGGCGAGCGGTTTTTATCCTTTTGGCGATGCCACCGCCCTCACTGGGGAGGGCGACGTTGGTGCTGTGGTGTGGCTGATTCAAGCTTCGGCTTGAAATCAGACATGCCACAGCACTAACGACAGGTGCGAAGCACTGGCATCGCTAAAAGGCTGTTTTTTTTGTTTCAGCCCCCCAGTATTTTTTCACTGATCCCATCACCCCCCCACAGCACAATACCACCCCACTCCAAAAAGACTTACGACAACAGATTCACATACACGAATAATAGCCTGCAATTTATACAGAAAATCAGCAAGTTGCGTTTTTTTCACAAAGTTCACAACATTGTGGACCACAACTTTGTGAACTTTCTTTTTTTTCATTACCTTTGTAGTCTAATTGAAAAGATGTAAAGGTTATGGAAAAAGCTTTTGTCTATGGCATGTCGGTTGGTGGTAATAACTTTACAGACCGAATTGAGGAAACCAAGCGTATCAAGCTTGACTTTGAAAATGGCATTAATGTCATTCTTATATCTCCAAGACGCATGGGGAAGACCTCGCTTATAAAAAAGGTGATTTCAGAGGTTGACAATCCTATGATAAAAATCGTCTATATGGACATCTATGATTGCAGAAGTGAATATGATTTCTATAACCGATTTGCCGAAACGATCATGAAATCCACTGGCAACCATTTGGAGCAAGTCATGGAGAATATTAAACGTTTCTTAGTAAGAGTTTCACCAAAGCTTTCATTTAGCCCAGAGCCTAATTCTGAGTTTTCTATATCATTAGGAATAACGCCTAAGAATTATTCTCCAGAGGAAATTTTGAATCTTCCAGAACGTATTGCTAAAGAACAGGGCATTCGCATGGTAGTGTGTATTGACGAGTTTCAGCAGATAGGTGAGTTCACCAACTCGCTAACTATACAAAAACGTCTACGCGGAGTTTGGCAGCACCACCAAAATGTGTCTTATTGCTTCTTTGGCAGCAAGAAGCATCTGATGGAGAATATATTCCAAAGTCGTCGTATGCCTTTCTATCAGTTTGGCGAGATGCTACATCTCAAGTGCATTCCTACGGAATATTGGGTTCCCTTCATCTGTTCTCGATTTGAGAAATATGGCAAAAAGATAACAGAAGGATATGCGAGCAGAATTTGCCAAGTGGTGAAAAATCACTCATCTTATGTGCAACAACTTGCATGGAACGTTATGGCTGAAACAGAGAAAGAAGTAAACGAGCAGAGTTTCAAAGAAGGCTTGAAGGCCTTGCTGGAACAAAACAGTAGCCTCTTTATACAACAGACAGAGGGGCTTACCACCTATCAACTCAACTTTATTCGCCTTTTGTGCAAAGACATACATACAGGATTCACCACTAAAGCGGTTTCAGAAATATATCCTCTCGGCAGTAAATCAAATGTAGACCGTATAAAGAAATGTTTAATTGAAAAAGAGATTATCACCATTGAAAAGGATGGTGTATCCCTCGCTGATAGTGTTTTTGAACTTTGGTTTAAAAGAGTAATGATGTAGTCGATAGCCGACACTATGGTTTACCATTCACCAGTTTAATAAATATCATTAATCAGTTTAGTAATGTTCAAAAAAATAATCTGCGCAGAATTTGTGTGATGAAAGTTTGCGCAAAAGAGCATCCGACAAAAGTTGTGCAAGTTATTTTTTGCATATCACTTATTAGCCAAAAGACAGTAAATATGAACGAGTATAAAACAATAGACTCTCTTTTTAAGAAATTCGCTAATCCAATAAAAGAGGATTACGAAGCATTGGCGGTTAGCCTAATGAAAAACTTTTCCATCACCAAATGTGAAAAAGATAGTGAAGGAATCAGAAACGTGAAGTACCGAATAGCTGATTTGGAATTTTATCTATACTCAACAGACGATACTGAAGACGTAGCAACTTTGAATAGAGATTGTATTGAAGGACAATGGTTCTTTCATCGATTTGGAGTAGATATCGCATTTCGTACTTTACGT
>SFOB01000312.1 GCA_004554075.1 Treponema sp. | reverse complement strand
ATCAAGTTCCTCAAAAGTACAGTCACCACGGGCAATTACAGGCTGGTTAGTCACAACAATAGCCAGATATCCTGACTTATTGATTTTTTTGATGGCTTCTGCGGCTCCCGGCAGGAGTTCAAAATCTTCCGGTTTTGTAATAAAGCCGTTTGATTTGTTGATTGTTCCGTCCCGGTCAAGGAAAATTGCCTTCTGCTTCTGGCTCAGGTTTCTTGCATGAACCTTACCTGATTTAATGTCAGCTTCGGTTTCATAAAAACGGTCTGGAGTTCCCATGTCCTTTATGTATTCAGGAGTTTCATAGGCAAAAATCTTACCGGTCTTAATGCCTGGTTTAAGAACATCCCGGTCCAAGTCAATTTTATCTGGAGTTTCCGGATGGCGTGGAACAAATGTCTTGAGAGTTTCCCGTAAAAGTTCTGGAGAAATAATCTGCAGGCCTGCATTTACAAGGTTTTTATACCAGAGTCTTTCATCTTCCTTTGCCATCCATTTTGTTACCCTGTGGGTATTTACAGGAAGTCCACCAGTAGACTGGGGAGGCAATGTTTCTGTAACTAAAAGGGAAGAGTCATAAGGATGTCCGTTTGGATGAGCCATAAGACTTGCCCAGGCTTTATGTTCTTTGTGGAAGCTGATAAATCGATTAAAATCAATATCAAAAATTACATCACCGCAGAGAAGGAGAAAATCATCATCAAGAACAGTGCTTGTCTGAATATCAGCGCAGGCACGGCCGTCCAGCATTTTAAAGAGTGCTCCCGCGGTACCAAGAGGATGGTCTTCTGTAAAATAACTTATATTAACGCCGAACTTTGATCCGTTACCAAAGAAATCTTTAATTACATGTCCAAGGTGGCCAACACCAATCGTAATATCAGTAAGACCGCAGGCTTTTAGATTTTCTATCTGATACTGCAGAATCGGCTTTCCGCAGATTTCAATCATCGGTTTTGGAACATCGGCGCGTACAGACTGTATTCTGGTTCCCATACCGCCAGCCATAATTATAACTTTCATCTTATTCCTTCCAGAAAGCTTCTTCAACTTCAAGACAAAGTGCATGATAAACCGGAAGATGAAGTTCCTGAATCATAAAGGTTTCATTCTGTGGTACAACAATGCAGATATCTGCAAGACCTTTAAGTTTTCCGCCGTTCTTTCCTGTAAGGGCAATTGTCTTAAGACCTTTTGCCTTTGCAACTACAGTAGGGTAGATAATGTCTTTAGAGTTTCCAGAAGTTGAGATTCCAAGGAATACATCACCTTTTACACCGTAGCCGTTTACCTGCTGGGCAAACATTACGTTTCCGTCAACGTCATTAAGGCTTGCTGTCATAAGGGCAGTGTTATTTGTAAGGGCAATTGCAGGAAGTGAGCCCTGGAGTTTGTCTGAAAGATATGCACCAGTATCGGCATCAATTGCTTTAAGCTGATTTATAAAATCTTCAGATGGAGTTCTTTTCTTTACGAAAGACTTTAAGAGTTCTCCTGTAATGTGGTCACTGTCTGCACAGGAACCGCCGTTTCCGGCTACCAAAAGCTTTCCGCCATTCTTAAATGATTCAATAAGTGCATTTGCTGCATCTTCAATATCATTTTTACATACATCAAGACAAGGATATCTTTCAATCAACTGATCAATATATTTCATAATTTACCTCACTAATCTTCTGGTCCGTAATAAATAACTTTTGTTCCTTCATTTTCAAACTTAAAAGGAACATACATCTGGCCTTCAAGAGCCTTTTTTACAGCTTCCTGTTTTTCAAGAGGAACATAGAACAAAAGGAAACCGCCACCACCAGCACCAAGCAGCTTTCCGCCAAGGGCACCGGCTTTAATAGCTTTATCATACTGTTCATCAATTGAACCAGTAGAAATGCCGGAAGAAATACCGCGCTTAAGCTTCCAGGTATAATCCAGAAGTTTTCCAAACTCATCAAGAGAAGCATTTTTATCTGTAAGGATTTTTTCAGCTTCGTCTACAAGATGATACATTTCTAAAAGCTGCTGAGTTTTATCCTTCATAGACTGTTCGGTGCCTTTCTGAATGTCGGAAGAAAAGCGGGAAAAGCCTGTAAA
>SFOB01000022.1 GCA_004554075.1 Treponema sp. | reverse complement strand
TGAAGACTACTTATATATTTATTTCTTTAGTACAAAATACAGACTTAACAAAAAAACTGGCCACATTGAAAAAATGCAGATTTGCGGCATGCAGAAAAACTTCAGCTGGGACACCAGCGCCCAGAACTACGTAGGCATCTACTCAGACGCCTTGTGGAGAGGTTGTGGAATAAACACTGCGGATTGGAGATAACTGTCATCCTCGGGCTTGACCCGAGGATCTAGAAACCACAGAGATATCTAGATTCCCGTGTCAAGCACGGGAATGACATGAACTAAAATTCATACCACTGATCATCTTTGGTTAAGTACCAGTCTGCAAGTAACTTGCTGTCTGTAGTTCCACACCAGGAAATACTACCGTTAGAGTTCAAAATAACTGCTCTGCGGCTATTCAGACAAAGTGTCTTTGGAATAGAAGCCGAGCGGTTATAAGCAAATCTCTTTTTAGTAGAAAGATTGTAGCAGTATACCTTGTTGCGGCCGATATTTGTAAATAATGTATTTCCACTCAAATAAGTAAAGGCTTCTGCATCCTCTTCTGCAAACTTCAAAATATTTGTCATCTGCTTTGTGTAAATATTGTAAGAGAATACGTAAGTATTGCGTCCTGTATCATCAGAAATAATATTAAGACCGTAGATTGTTTTTCCGTCTGTGCTCAAAGCGTAAGTAACATTACCCTTGATAGGAAGAGGAACAGTTTCCATTGTTTCCGGATTTACGCTCAAAAGCGGAGTCTGTGGATTAGTTGCCGCAGATTTTGCAATGTATACAAGTTTGTTGTTCATGTACACTGCATCCTGAATACCGGTTCCTGAATAAATCTCAGAAAGCTTTCCGCTCTGCATATCATAAAGATTAACCACGCTGTTGCTTTCAATTTCAATTAGGAAGTCATTTCCTTCAACAGAACAAAGCTTAACCTTCTGCACACTGTTCTTTGGTGTGAATAAAACGCTGGAAGCTTTTGTTTCAAGATTTACAAGTTTAACCGGAGAATTTTCAGACTGACTCCACAAAATTGCAGAATTATTCTTATAGGCAATAATATCTGTTTCGCCGGAGGTAGTAGAAAGTCTTGAAATTACACCGGTATCATAAGAAGAACGGTAAATTGCATTTGTAGTAAGGAAGTAAAAATCATTTTCAGCTGGAGCCATACCGTAAATCTTTGAATAGATATTTTCGGTCATTTCTACCATTGTGTTTGTTGTGATTGTAGCTTCAACTTCGCTCTTGTATACAGAACCGTTCTTGCCGCCAAAATAAATGCTTGTTGCATCCTTAACAGCTGCGGTAACAACAGCAGAGCCTCTAGGACCTTTAAGGCTCTTTACCAGTCGCGGATTTGAAACCTTGTTTTCTTCCTGACTTTCAATCATCTTTACTTCATAGTTACCGCGTCCATCTGTTTCCAGATAGTAAAGATTATAATCAGCTTCTGTAGAAATAATAATCGGATTATTTGCAGGAACGGAGGCAATAGTCTTTCCAGAAGCAGTAATGTAAATTGTATTGTCGCGAACTCCGGCAAAAAGGCGGTTGTCGTTGTACATAACTGTCTGCGAAAGACCTTTTAAGATCTGCATTTTCTGCTTAAGTTTTCCAGTTGTAAAATCATAAAAAGACAGGGCTCCTGAAGGAGAATAGAATACACAGGTCTTTTCTGTTCCACTTGTGTGAATATAACTTACAATTCCGGTATTCGCCTTAATCTTGTCTACAATCTGCCAGCCCTGAGTACGTATGCAGACAGCACCATCTACAGTTGCAGTTCCTGCAATAAGGTAGGTTCCTTTAGCAGAGTAGGAAAGGGAAGTAATTGAATCAGAAAACTTCTTCAGATATTTACGGGTAAGTGTTTTCCAGTCCCAGACTGTAAGGCGGTTTATTGAACCACCGTCTGTTTCGTAAATTGCAATTTCATTTCCACCAGGGGAAACTGCAAGGAGTTTTATTGAAACATCAGAAAACTGATAGTGTTCTCCCTGACCGTCAAAAGACCATTTAATGACAAAGCCGTCGTCAGAAGCAGTGTAATATGAACCGTCAGTTCCACGTGCAGAAACTGGTGAAATCTGAGTTACCTGTGCCTGATGAGACTGTGTTGAAATATGAGACTGTGCATAAATTGAAAATGAAAGAAGGGCCGCAGCCAGAAGTCCAATGTATTTTTTCATTATTTACCCCTGTTTATAAAATAAAAGATATCACCTTTAAGTCCAATGATAAATATTAAAGCAATAAATGCCAAGCCTATAAACTGCACATAATACTGTATGCGCGGATTTATACGCCGGCGAATAATAATTTCAATAAGAGCGATTAAAATAAGGCCGCCGTCCAGAATTGGAATTGGAAGCAGATTCATTATAAAAAGTGAAATGCTGATTACTGACATAAGGCTCATAAGGCTTACAAAGCCTACTTTTAAGCCTGCAGAAAAGCCTTCTTTTACAGTGCTGCCAAGAAGTTCTGTGACCCGGGCCGGGCCTGAAACTGCATTGTTCATATCAACACCCTTAAAGAGTATTCCAATGCTTTTAATTGTAATTCCAACCGATTTTATAGCATCTGTAAAACCATGGTAAATTGCCGGAAAGAAGCTGTAAGTTGGTGCTTCCTTTTTCAAAACTTTTGATGTGTCTGCGGCAACTCCGATTTTTCCGCTGCCAGAAGATTTATCCATTTCTGAATGTACGTTAAATTCAAGAAGCTCTCCGTCACGGTCTACTATAATTTTCAGATCTTCATCGGGTCTTACAGAAACTTCTTCAATCAATTCAGAAAAATCAAAAATCTTTTTATTATTAATCTGAATGATAATATCACCGGATTGAATGCCTGCATCGCGGGCAGCAGATGAAGGAAGGTTATCTGTTATAAGAATCTTATTTGAATATGTATAATAGGTATAGCCGATTCCATTTATAAAGGCACAGGCAATGATTGCAAAAATAAAATTAAAGAAAGGACCTGCAAAACCAATCAAAGCTCTCTTGAATGGGTGAATGCCATAAAGGGAATCTGGTTCTGCCTGGATTTCTGGAAGCTTTTCTTCAATTGCCTTCTGAAAATCTTTTTCTCCCTTCATGCCGCAATAGCCGCCGAGTGGAATGAGGGAAAGACGGTAGTCTGTTCCTTTTACTGTGCGGTGGAGTAGAACGGGGCCGAAGCCGATAGAAAAACTTTCTACCTTTACGCCGAAAAGCTTGGCTGCAAGAAAGTGGCCGAATTCATGAAAGATAATCAGAAAGAATAAACATAAGATTCCATACAGCCACTTCATTATATAAGCTCCATAGCGTATTCGCGGGCCTTTTTATCTGCTTCAAAAACAGTTTCAAAGGAATCAAGATATGTATTCCAGTTGCGGTCAAGTACAGCGCGTACAATACGGGAAATTGAAGGATAGTTGATTTTGCCGTCTATAAAGGCATGTACTGCAACTTCGTTTGCGGCATTAAAGGCAATAGGATAGCATTTTCCAAAACGTACGCATTCAAAGGCGTAGGAAAGGAGAGGAAAATCATTCATTCTTGGTTTGTAGAAGGTCATCGTTTTATCAAACAAATCAAACTCTTCCATGTAACATTTTTTGTTTTCGGGCCAGTTGAGGGCACACAAAATAGGATGCTTCATATCCGGTTCAGAAATCTGTGCATAAAGTTCTCCGTCGTTAGTTCTAACTAATGAATGAATAAGACTTTGCGGATGAACAACAACATCAATCTGGTCTGCAGTTACATCAAAAAGAAAGGCTGCTTCAATAACTTCAAGTCCTTTATTAGCAAGGGTTGAAGAGTCGATTGTGATTTTCTTTCCCATATTCCAGGTTGGGTGCTTTAGAGCCTGTTCAAGAGTAACTTCTTCCAGCTGCTCCTTTGTGTAGGTTCTGAAAGGCCCACCGCTTGCTGTAATTACAATCTTTTTAATATTCTGCATACCGATTCTCTGAGTGAGATTAAAAATTGCAGAATGTTCTGAATCTACCGGAAGTAGGGCTGCTCTTTTTTCACGGGCAAGCTCCTTAATAAGAGGACCTGCCATAACAATTGTTTCTTTGTTAGCAAGGGCTAAATCAATTCCATTTTCAAGAACGGTTTTTGAAGGCAGGAGTCCAGCAGCACCGGCTATACCGTTTACTACAATATCAGGCTGAGCCTGGTCTATAAGCTTTTGAAAAGCTTCCTGTGAATTATCTTCAGAAGAAAGTAGACTTGGACATTTGTAGTCTGCTGCAAGCTTAGAAAGTTTTTCATTATTTGAATGAGCCTGAAGTCCGCAAACGCAGAACTCTTCAGGCATGTTATTTATGATATCAAGAGTGCTGGAGCCAATAGACCCTGTACAACCAAGAACTAAAACCTTTTTCATATGCTATCCGTGACACGTCATCCCGAACTTGTTTCGGGATCTTATAAATGAGACCCTGAAACAAGTTCGGGGTGACATATTTATTTTAGAACAAGAAATTATAACCAATATAGAAAATCGGAGCGGCAATAATTACTGAGTCAATGGAATCGAGTACACCGCCACGACCAGGAATAAGATTACCACTGTCTTTAATGTCGCATGAGCGTTTGAAAACAGATTCAATCAAATCTCCGATAATTGCGGCAACTGCAGTAATTGCTCCAAGAATTGCAAGATTTACATTGCTGATTGTCATTACTTCCGGGAAGATATACTTAAAGAGGAAGCCGCAGCCTAATGAACCTGCAATTCCACCAATAAAGCCAACAAGACTCTTGTTAGGACTTGCTGCAACAAATCCTCTTGTTGATTTTCCAAAAAGAATGCCAAAGAACCAGGCAAATGAGTCGCACATAAATACAAAAATCAAAAAGAGACTGATTATGTATTTTGAATCAGGAAGAATTGTCATTCTTGAAAGGAAGGTAAGAAGTAAGCCGGTGTAAAAAAGTGTGAGTGTTGAATAAGCAATTTTATAAACAGAGTTTTCAAAACTTTTTGCTGTAAAACATTCACAACCCATTAAAAAAATTACAAGTGCAATGAAAAGCCATGGAGTTACATCAAGTGAAAGACCGGCAAGTAAAAAGATGTAACTTGAAAAAGGAAGAAGAGCAGTAAGAATCAAAATCAATTCTTTATTAAAAAGAACACAGCCTTTTTTAGTAAGCATGTTATAAAACTCATTTGCTCCAAGAACTGCAAAAACTCCTATTGCAATCTGAAGTGGTAAATGGTTTAGAAAATCACAGAATACTATTGCTAGTACCAGTGGAATTCCTATAAAAAATGTCAAAAGTCTTTTTACAACTTTACTCATACTTTATTCCTTTTTTGCGGCCGGCTTTTCGGCACCAAAACGTCTGTTTCTGTGCTGAAAGGCCTCAATATGAGAAATAAATTCCTCATTTGAATAATCTGGCCAGAGTGTGTCACAATATATTTGTTCGGCATAAGCTACATGCCATAAAAGATAATTGCTGAGTCTTTGTTCTCCACCAGTTCGAATAAGAAGGTCTACATCCGGAACATTCGGCATATCAAGATATGTGGAGAAGAGTTTTTCGTCCAGCTTTTCTGCCGGAACTTTTTCATTTATGATTTTTTTGATTCCGCGGATTATTTCGTCACGTCCGCCATAGTTGATTGCAAGGTTTACTGTCATGCCGGTAAAGCCGGCTGTATCTTCAATTGCCTGTTGTATATCTTTTTGAACTCCCTTAGGCAGAGCATCAAAGTTTCCTATGTGGCGTACTCTGATTTTATTTTCTCTGTAGAAGTCCAGTTCAGCACAAAGATGGGTATGGATAAGGTTCATTAAAAATCCAACTTCCTGTTCGGCACGCTTCCAGTTTTCAGTGGAAAAAACATAAAGTGTAAGATATTTTATTCCAATGTCGCTTGCAGCCTTTACGATTCTCTTCGCAGTGCGCAAGCCCTCGTCGTGTCCAGAAGTGCGGGGGAGTTTTCTTTCTTGTGCCCATCTTCCGTTGCCGTCCATTGTAATGGCTACATGCAGCGGAAGATTTTCCTTATCCAAAGCCATAAAGTCATTCATGCATTAGTTCTGCATGATATCCTTTTCCTTTGCATCGTAAATCTTATTGATTTCGTCGATGTATTTATCTGTAAGCTTCTGAAGCTTGTCTGTTTCAGTTTTAAGTCCGTCCTCTGTGAGTGTTCCGTCTTTCTGCTGTTTCTTGAGGTCGTCGTTTCCGTCGCGGCGGATGTTGCGGATTGCTGTTCTTGAGTTTTCTGCAACAGTTTTAGCCTGCTTTACAAGTTCCTTACGGCGGTCTGCTGTAAGAGCAGGAATTGCAATGCGGATTACCTTACCATCGTTTGATGGGTTTAATCCAAGGTCAGCTACCTGAATAGCCTTTTCAATTTCAGAAATGAGTGATTTGTCAAAAGGAGTGATGATGACAGAACGAGCTTCAGGAATTGCGATTGTAGCAACCTGATTCAAAGGTGATTTTGTTCCGTAATAATCAACACGAACCTTATCAAAAATTGCGGCATTAGCGCGTCCAGTTCTGATTGTATTGAATGAATCTTTTAAAGAATCGATAGTTTTAGTCATTCTTTCTTCGATGTCTGCCATTTCTAACTCCTAATTAAAACGTGTAATGTCCAGTGGTTTCGATACACCGCTTCGCGGCACTCAACCACCAGACATTTTTTATAACGGTGGTTGAGTAGCCCAAAGGGCGTATCGAAACCACCTTAAAAAAAACTTACTTTCCAAGTACGAACAATTTAGCTGTAGCGAAGCTCAAAGAAGCACCAGCTTCCTTTCCAACTTCTGCAAGTTTTGCTGTTACAGTTTTCTTGTCGTCCTTTACGAACATCTGGTCTTCGAAACAGATTTCTGCAAGGTGCTTGTTAATCTTACCCTGGAGAATTCCTTCCTTAACGTTCTCAGGCTTACCAGCCATCTTTTCGTCCTGATCCATCTGTGCCTTGAAGATTTCTTTCTGTTCAGCAACATATGATTCTGGAACATCTTTCTTTGAAAGATAAGATGGTGTGAAAGCTGCAATGTGGAGACAGCAGTCATAAGCAAAAGTCTTTACTACATCTGCAGTAGAACCTTTAACTACAACTACAGCACCAGTTTTCTTGTCTGAGTGTACGTAGAATGAAGCAGATGCATCAGCAGGTACATCAATTACTTCAACCTTTGCAACCTTCATGTTTTCACGGATAGATACCTTGAGTGGCTCAAGGATAGCTTCGTGATCAGCTTCAACCTTTGTGTAACCCTTTTCGAAAGTTACGTCGAGGAGCTTTTCACCTACAGCGATAAAGTCTGCGTTGTTTGCTACGAAGTCTGTTTCGCAAGTAAGTTCAACAACTGCAATTTTATTGCCGTTCTGGCGGATGAAGAGGCGACCTTCAGTTGTAGCACGCTCAGCGCGCTTAGCCATAGCTGCAAGTCCCTTTTCCTTAAGATATTTTTCTGCTTCTGCCATGTCGCCATTACATTCTGTAAGGGCTTTTTTACATTCCATCATTCCGGCACCAGTTGCTTCGCGAAGTGCCTTTACGTCAGCTGCTGTGATTGCCATATATTAGTCCTTATAAATTTTGTCTTCGTCAACGTCGTCAGCAAGACTTTCTTTTTCGTCTGCTTCAACATCTTCTTCTTTTGGTTCAGTTGGCTGATAGTTAGAATAATCAACGATTTCCTGATCTTCTGTACGTGTAGAAGCGTCAGTCTGAACATCATCTTCGTCGTTAAGGTTCTCAAGAATCTTAAGACCAGCTTCATTGTCAGATTCAATTACAGCGTTAGCAATAATAGAAGTGAACAAAGAAATAGCGCGGATAGCGTCATCGTTACCTGGAATAGGGTAGTCGATTCCTTCTGGGTTACAGTTTGTATCAACAACAGCGATGATTGGGATACCCATTCTGCGTGCTTCTGCAACAGCGAGCTGTTCCTTGTGTGTATCGATTACGAAGAGAGCTCCTGGGAGTTCCTTCATCTCTTTAATACCACCGAGGTTCTTTTCGAGCTTTGCCTTTTCCTTCTGGAGGGCAGCTACTTCTTTTTTTGTAAGATTATCGAATGTGCCGTCAATTTCCATCTTTTCGATTTTCTTGAGGCGCTGAAGTGATTTTTTGATTGTAGCGAAGTTTGTAAGCATACCACCAAGCCAGCGGTTGTTTACATAGAACATACCACAGCGTTCAGCTTCTTTCTGTACAGCCTGCTGTGCCTGTTTTTTAGTTCCTACGAAGAGGATTGATTTGCCAGATGCAGTAACTCTGCGTACTTCATCATAGCCGTCTTTGATTGCAGCGATTGTCTTCTGCAAGTCGATAATGTGGATACCATTGCGTTCTGCGAAGATGTACTTCTTCATACGTGGATCCCAGCGTTTTACCTGATGTCCGAAGTGTACTCCAGATTCCAACAGGTTCTTCATGGTTACTACTGCCATGATTAACTCCTTCACGGGTGAATTACCAACAAATGTCATTCTCGGGCTTGACCCGGGAATCCTTTGCATTCACCACCAAACTCTATTTCTCGTACCTTAAAAAAGGTCGGAAGATTTACCAACTCTACGAGTTGGTTTATAATTTCAAGGCTACTCTAAAATAGAATATCCCTGTTCTTTTAATATATCGTAAAGCTCAAAAATAGGCAAGCCAACGGCTCCTGAATATGAACCTTCAATATTAGAGATAAAACAAGATGCAAGAGACTGAATTCTGTAACCGCCGGCAGCTCCATGCCATTCACCGGTCTCAACATACCATTCAATTTCTTCGTTAGTCATTGGAGCAAAGGTTACCTTAGTTTTGCAAAGGCGGGAAATTGTCTTTTTTTCGCGTCCATTATACAGAACAATTGCTGTAAGAACTGTGTGTGTTTTTCCTTGAAGAGCAGACAGGTATTCAATTGCCTGATCATGATTTTCAGGCTTTCCCATAATTTTATCTTCAAAAAGAATAACAGTGTCGGCACCCAGAATCCACTGAATCTCCTGGCCTGCAGGCAGAGAGCGGATAACGGCAGAAACTTTTTCCTGTGCAAGTAATTCTGGAATCTGTTCCTTTTCCACTGCAGATGATAGAGTTTCATCAATGTTTGGAATGATTACTCTGAAAGGAATCTTGAGCATTTTTAAGATTTCCTGTCGGCGAGGGGAAGAAGATGCAAGGATTATTGGTTCCATATTTACTCCAACGTTATCGTAATTACATTTTGCGCTAAAAAAGGGCATCCTTTATGGAAGCCCTTTTTCTATAAACTGAATTCTCTCGTTTATAATTTATTTTGCGTCTGCGTTTGATTTCTTTTTGCTGTCATTTGAACTTGAAAGCTTTTTAAGAAGCTTGTAAGCCTTCTGTCTAACAGGTGTTACGTAATGATAGTCTGTAGAAATACGGGTTACAGTATCAATCATTGTCTTTTTATTTTCTGTTGAATCAGCAAGCATTTCAAATGCATTAAGAACTTCAAGTGCAAGAGAACTTGTAGGGTTCAAAACCTGATTTCTGCGGTTAGCAAATGCGATTGCATCAACTGCTTCATCATTTTCATTAATTCCAATCTGTCCAAGTGATTTAACTGCTGCTGCAATTACCATTGGTTCGTTATCTGCAACTGCAATAGAAATCAACATATTCTTTGAATGTTCGGTAGGAACCTTTGCCATAAGTTTGCAGGCTTCGCGGCGGATTTCCGGGAAGTTGTTCATAAGGCGTCCGTTTGTACGGTTCTGAGTTGTAAGACCATCACCTGCAAGGCGGTCAAGAGCCTGAATAACAGCATCAGAAGTATTGCCGTCATCAAGTGCTGCCTGAAGGTACTGAAGGGCAACAAGTTTATTATCATATTCATCAGATTCAGCAAGTGTCATAATGATGTCGCCATCAACATCATTAAGATATTCACTTTCAACAGATGATTCTTTTTCTGACTGAGCAAAAGCAAATCCAGCTACGAGCATCATTGCTGATGCAACAAAAACTTTTCTTGAAAGTTTCATCAAAAATTCCTCCGTGGTCTAAAAACCTATTTAATAATTATAGAATATACTTGATAAAAAATCAACGGAAATTATATTTCGGTCATGCTGAACTTGTTTCAGCATCTACAAAAATAGACCCCGAAACAAGTTCGGGGTGACATACTTCATTAAACTCTGTCTAACTGAACGTACCACTTACCGTTTACCTTTATAAACTGATAATACCTTGTAATAGACTTGTCTTCATTTACCTGAACAGCCTTTGTATTAGTTTTTGAGATATAGCGGATTTCGGTGATTTCACGGTTCTTTCTTGAAGGAATGAATACATACTTAAAGTAGTCTCCGATTCCATTCAATACGATTGCTTTGTTAGGAAGTTTTTTCTGTACCTTACGGATATTTGCGGGATTTGAATAGAAGTTTTTAGAATCCTTATCTACATATTTGAGCCAGGCTTCTACATCTTCTTTTTCCATTACCTTCTGGAGTTCTTTAATGATTCTAAGGATTTCTGCCTTATCTTCAGCAAATTCGTCTTTAGTTACTAATTCTTCTGCAGAAAGGGCTTTTGTAGAACGGAGATATTCTTCATCATCAGCTTCTGCCGGAACTTCTTCATTAATAAGCTCAACTTCGTCGTCAACATCAACTACATCTTCAACTTCATCAACTGCAGTTTCTTCCACAACTGGTGCCTCTGGCTTTTTTTCTTCAGCAGCAGGTGCAGAACCACATGAGATTAAACAAACACCGAGAATAATTGTGAATAAAACATAAATCTTTTTCATAGCGTCAATTTTACATCTATTGCCCGTTTTCGTCAAATAAGATAGATTACGTATATATGGTAAAAGCAGTTTTTGCAGGGTCTTTTGATCCGCCAACAAATGGTCATTTAGATATTATTAAAAGAGCTTCCGGACTTTTTGAAAGTGTTGATGTTGTTGTATCTGTAAATCCGGAAAAAAAGACTATGTTCACAGAAGAAGAACGCGTTGAATTTTTGCGCGAACTGATTAAACCTTTCAAAAACGTGTCTGTTCATTCATATAAAGGAATCATTGTAAACTACGCCAAAGAAGTAGGCGCCAAAGTCCTGGTAAGGGGAGTGCGCTCAGCCAATGACTTCGGCTACGAGTTCGAACTTGCCCTGATGAACCAGAACCTCAATCCGGACATAGAAACCGTATTCCTCCAGTCAAAGGAAAAATACGCCATCGTAAAATCAAGCTCAATCAAACAGCTTGCCCAGTTCGGCGGCGATATTTCACGAATGGTCCCACCCCTGGTTGCCGAGGCATTGTCAAACAAATATAAGAATTAATGTTTTTAAAGAGTCTCTGTGCATAAAAAACAAATGTACGGAGCAGAAAAGGTATGCAGACTGCCTCTTGACGTATTTGCAGACTTGCATAAAAAGAATCCGAGGACTTTCTGAAAGAAAGCCGCAGGATTCTTACCCAAAAACGGAAAGCGAGCTGTCTGTATACATTTTCTGCGGGAGTACATTTGTTTTTTTGAGAACTTAAATTTTCTTTTAAATGACAAAAATCAAAAATTTGTTTGACAAATGACGTTAATTTGGTATAATAGATTGACATTCAGATTGGAATTGTTGTATATTAAACTTCAGTTATATCTGATAATATTATAGTGAGGTTACATATATGGCAGTACCAAGAAGTAAAACATCAAAGGCCGTAACAAAAAGACGTCAGACAATCAACATGAAACTTAAGGCTCCACAGCTTGTTGAATGCAATAACTGCGGAAACCTTGTACAGTCTCATCATGTTTGTCCAAAATGTGGTTTCTACCGCGGACGTCAGGTTATCACACCTGAAGTTAATGGCTAATTCTTAGGAGTAAAAAAGAATGGACGAATTGTTTGAAAAAATCCAGAAGCTTATTGCTGACAAATTGGAAATCGATGAAGGAAAGATCACTTTGGATTCTTCTTTCAGAAACGATCTTGGAGCTGATAGCCTTGATACTTATGAATTGGTATACGCTATCGAAGAAGAATTGGGAGTTAGCATCCCAGATGAAAAAGCAAACGAATTCGAAACTGTTCGCGATGCTTATGACTTCATCAAGTCTGAACAGGGCAAATAATTCTTATAACTAAGATAAAAGAGCAGAAAGCACAAGAGTAAGTCTTGTGCTTTTTTTATTGTGGTTTCGATACGATAGGTGCTTTAGCACCGTACTACTCAACCAACGGTGGTCGAGTGCCGCGAAGCGGTGTATCGAGACCTCCTTTACGAGGAATTATGGAACTGACAAAAGAAAGAAAACATAAACTGTCTGAATTTTGTAACAGGGTAGGAATAAAATTTAAGAAGATTGAACTTCTTGATCAGGCCTTTCATCATCGTTCACTCACAAACGAAGCACACGGAGTGAAAAATAATGAGCGGCTTGAATTCCTGGGTGATTCAGTCCTTGGAATGGTAACCGCAGCCTATCTGTATACAAAACTAGACAATCCGGAAGGCGATCTGGCTAAAATCAAATCAGCTGTTGTATCTGAAAAAGCATTGGCACCGGTTGCCCTGCGCTTTGGAATTGATAAACTTTTGCTTTTAGGCCACGGAGAAGAGCTTACAGGCGGACGTACAAAGCCTGCAATTCTCGCAGACTGTATGGAAGCAATAATCGGTGCTTACTATCTGGACTCTGGTTATAAGGCTGCAGAAAAGTATGTGCTTTCATTTATAGCACCTGCAATTGCAGATACCTTTTCTCAGGGTACAAAAGATTTTAAGACACAGTTGCAGGAAAAGTTTCAGAAAAAAACTAAGCAGTGTCCCCGCTACGAGCTTATTTCTAAAACAGGCCCTGACCACGACCAGACTTTTAAGGTAAGTGTTCATCTTGGAGACAAGGTATACGGCCCGGTTACAGCCAAATCAAAGAAAGAAGCAGAGCAGCTGGCCGCGAAATTAGCCCTGGAAGATTTCTAAACTCTCGAATAATTTTTTACTTATCCGCTTTTATCTGATATAATAGATATATGAAAAACAAAAATCTATTTATCAGCTTTATTATTAAATTATTTGTATTTTTACTATTCGGAGTTTTATTTTATACAGGCATTTTTGCAAAATTAGATTTCCGTCTTTACGATTCTCTTCTTGGTCGTAGAAAAGAACCAGTTGCCGACAAAAATATCATGCTTGTAAAAATTGATGACCCTTCAATCAAAGAACTTGGAGAATGGCCATGGAGCCGTGATATTTACGCAGATGCCCTTTTACGTATGAAGGAGCTGGGGGCTAAATGTGCAATATTCGATATTGAATATATTTCTCCAACAAAAAACGGTATTGCACCTTCAGCAGAACAGAAGATCTACAAGCAGGTTTATGTTACCGAAGATACTGTAAACGAATTAATCGGCCAGCTTTCTTCAGCAATTAATGCAGGTTATATCCGTGCATCTGAAGTTCCTGCTCTGGTTAATGAACTGATTGGTGAAAATATTGAGCCTACCTTTGAAAATCTTCAAAATTACATTGCCGAAAATATGTCCCGTGACAATGATGAATATTTTGCGCGTTGTATTCAGTTCTTTGGACATACATATCTTACAATAAATCATGATGACCTTGGTTACGATATCACACCGGAAGAGAATAATTATATCCTCAACCGTATTCTTACAGACAAAGTAACTGATTCTTCTAATCTTATTCAGATTGGAAATGAATATACTTCTTATGAAACAGGGGAATCGCGTGGTTTTAATCCGGCTATGCACAAACTGATGACAAGAGCTTATGGTGCAAACTATACTAACTCTGTAGTAGATGGCGACGGTATCCGCCGCCGAATGCAGCTTTTAGTAAAATATAATGATCACTATATAAATCAGCTTGCATTTGGACCTTTCCTCGATATTGTAGATTCTAAGGAACTTATCCGCGAAAAGGATTACCTGATTGTTAAAAATGCAAAGAACCCTTATACAGGCGGCCGCAAAGATCTTAAGATTCCACTGGATCCTCATGGACGTATGCTGATTAATTACCGCCACGGTTCCAGCGACTCTTCATTTAAGAATGATTCAATCATAAATCTTATAAGACTTGATACTTTTGAAGAACAGATTTTTTCTCTTTTAAACTATATTACAATGCATGCTGTTGCAAATGATGATGGTTCAGAAATGGCCTATACTTCAGAAGCCTGGGCCTTGCTTGATGAATATGAGGCAGTATGTCAGCTTAAAGACGAGTTACTTGCAAAGTGTACCGGTTATAATTCAGATGGTTCTATAATTGATGGTATTAGTGATGAAGACTATAGGCTTTATTTTGATTTAAGAAATCAATTTTATTCAGATGTAAGACAGTATTGCAATGCAGGACATTTAGCTGAAGTAACTGCACGTCTTAAAGAATTGATGGAAAGATTTAGTGATCCTGCCTTAGAAGAAATGCAGAGTTATCTCGAAGAAGATTTTGATAATCTTAAATATTTTACAGATGCATTTAATGATTTTATGAAGGAGCTTAGACCTCTTTATAAAGATGCTTATTGTATAATCGGAAATACTGCAACATCTACAACTGATATTGGAGCAACTCCTTATGAAACAAAGTTTATGAATGTAGGTATTCACGCCAACGTTTTGAATACACTTTTAAAAGAAGATTTTATCTGCACTATAAAATGGCAGTGGGGCTTACTGTTTGCTCTTGTATTATCTTTATTGATGCTACTTTTATTTAATGCTACAAATACAACTCAGAATATTACAACCTTTGCAGCATATCTGCTTTATTGCCTTTTCTGGGGCGCTCTATTTGTTTTCAGCAGATATTATATTCAGTTTGTTGGAACAATCCTTTACCTCTTTGTAGATTTGATTGCTGGAATAGGCTTCCGTTTCTATTTGTCTACAAAGGAAAAGCAGTTCATTACCCAGATTGCTTCTTCTTTTGCAAATAAGGATACCGTAAACGAGCTTCGTAAGAATCCGGATGCCTTTAAGACAGAAGGTCAGAAAAAAACAATTACAGCGCTATTCTCTGATATTCAGAAATTCTCTACTCTCAGTGAAAGCATTGGTAAACTTTATGGAGACGAAGGACCAAACAAGCTTATTGAGATTTTGAATGAATACCTGGGCCAGATGTCTAACGAGATTCTCCGCAACAACGGAAATATTGATAAATACGAAGGTGATGCCATCATCTCTATGTTTGGTGCTCCAGACCCTATGAATGCACATACTCCGGAAGAATGGGCTTACCTCTGTCTGGATTCTGCAATACGTATGAAGAAAGTTGAAGTTGAGTTTAACAAGACTCATGCTGATTTGTTTGAACCAAAAGAGATTACACATGAAGATGGAAGCAAAGAAACTATACAGCTTAAGCCGCTTCAGACTCGAATCGGTGTAAACTCTGGAGAAGCCTTTGTAGGTCTTATGGGAAGTAAAACAGATACCTTCAGTAAGCTCAACTATACAATGATTGGTGATACAGTAAACCTTGCCAGCCGTCTGGAAGGTGTAAACAAGGCTTATGGTTCATGGATTATGTGTTCTGATGATACATGGAACATGGCAGATTCAGGTGCTCATAAGGGGGTAATTGCTGCAAAACGACTGGACCAGGTTCGTGTAGTTGGTCGTTCAACTCCAGTTCAATTGTACAGTATTGTAGGTTTTACAGATGAACTTACAAGAGAGCAGAGTGAAGAAATAGATATCTTCCATGCAGCTCTTGATAAATACCTTACAAGAGATTTTGCAAACGCCGGAAAGCTTTTCATGCAGGCCAACTCAATGTGTGGCGGTGACCCGATTGCCCTTGTCTTTGCAGACCGCTGTAAAAACTTCATAGAAAATGGAGTCGCAGATGACTGGGATGGTGTTATAAATATGACTAGTAAGTAATAAAAATATATATGCTCACGTGAAAAAAAAAGCCTGTCGCCAACGAGGATGATGTTGGTGGCAGGCTTTTTTTTCACTCCGCATACATATTTTTATTGCGATATAAGATTAGCGGAAGATGATGATCAGGAACTGTGAAACGAGTACAACTGCTACGAGAGCGATTGGGTAAGTTGAAGCGTAAGCTCCGGCTACCTTTTCTGTTCCGGCTGTTGAAATGAGAGTTCCAAGAGCTGGAGTTGATGTCATACCACCACAGATTGAACCAAGGTTGTTCAAAAGGTTGAGCTTAAGAACGAACTTAGCAAAGATATAACCAATAATCATTGGAAGAAGTGTCATGATGATTCCGTAGATGAAGTATACCCACTGGAAGTACTTAACGAATGAAGCACCACCTGCAACACCGGCACCAATTAGGAAGAGCATAAGACCAAGTTCACGGAAAACTTTAAGAGTTGCTTCCTGTGGCATAATGCTTACTTTTCCAATCTTCTGAAAGTGTCCGAAAATCAAAGAAAGGATAAGACATCCACCTGTTGTTGTAAGAGAGAAGTTACCAAACTTGAAAGAACCAAAGAATACACCAAGAACTGCTACTAATGAGAATGCGCAGAATCCAAAAGGATCAAGATCAAGTTCTGAACCTGTGAGCTTAGAAGGTGCTTCTGGAGCAGATTCAGAAAGTTTTGCACGTTCTGCATCCATATCAGCTTTTGCAAACTTTGGAACAAGCTGAACAAAAAGAACAACACCAACTACACCAAAGAGGTAAGCGATTCCGTGTCCTACGGCAACAATTGCTTCATAGTCAATTGCTCCACCCTGAGTTACTGTTGCTTTTGCAGCAGAGAAGGCTGGAGTAGAAGTAAGAGAACCAGAAAGAAGACCAACGAGCATTGCAGCTACTTCTTCGAGGTCGCGTCCGTATACCTTATTATCAAAAATGATACAGCCAGCGCAAGAAAGTCCACCAATCAAAATGATTACTACACCAAGAAGAATGTAAGACTTAAAGTTCTTCTTCAAATCACCAAAGAAAGAAGGACCGGCAATAAAACCAACAGAAGTTACAAACAGAATCAAACCAAGATTTTCAACAATCTTGAGTGCGTTTGAAACATAAGTTGCTCCACCAACCTTAAGCTGAGCAGCCAGAGGGTTATAAAGGAAAGCACCAAAAAGAAGAGCTACGATAAATACTCCCGCAGTTCCCAAAGAAACACCTTTTATTGTGATTCTACCAAGAAGGTATCCTAATCCTGCGATTACGAATACACAAAAAACTAAAAAACTGATTGTTTTAATTGATAAGATTCCACCAAAAAGAACCATTTTAATACCTCTATCTTCTATTATATAGTTATACTGTCTTATGTTCAAGCAAGGTTAAAATTTGAAAAAAAACTAATAATTGATGGAATTGTGTGTTATAATATTTAAATTATTATGAAAAAGATTGCAACCATTAAAAAAATTACAATTTTATCATTCCTATTGATGTTTGCTTTTATAGGCTTTAATTCCTGTTCTTCTACAAAAGCAGTAAAAGATAACTCTGAAAATCAGCTTAATGAAGCTCCAGTTGTTGAGGAAGTTGAAGAAGTAGAAACTTCTGATGCTGAAAGTAACTTTGAAGAACCTGAAACAGCAGAAGAAAAATGGGCCAGAAGAAATGCTGAGTTCGAAAAAATCACTGAAAATATGTCTCTCACTCAGAAAAGATTTTATGCCTACAAGCACTATGGAGACACCTATGAAGAAATCGGCCGAGACCTTGATTATAAAATTATCGTAGATGATGAAAGTAAAGAAGTAATTATTCAGTTTAAGGAAAGCGACAGTGATGAAGACTGGGATAATAATTATCTCTTTTTTCCATGGCCTCTTAAGCTTGATAACAAAATAATATGGACTTCTTTTGGTTATGCAAGAATCTATAAGTCTGCACAAAATGTTCCTTTTGACAGATTTTACAGAGAGGTTGAAAATCATCCGGACTATAAGGTTGTGATCTGGGGCTGGAGCATTGGTAGCGCACTGGCAAAAATCTTTGCAAGGCATTTTATTATTCATACAGGTGGTAAAAGAAAAATTGATGAACTCACAACCTATGGTGATGTAAAATGCTGGTACAATCTTTTTTACAGCCTGAAAAAAGATTGTGTAAAAATCCGGGAATATGTTACTGCTAACGATATGGTTACCTGGTGCATTCCGATTTGCCGCAGGGATGTAAAATGCAAGGTGGGACCGAAATATAAGTTTAAGGAAAGCTTTAACAGCGAATATTATCACCTTCATTATGAAAATTATGATTATTCGGCATGGGAAGATGAATAATAAATAGGGTAAAAAAAATCCGCAATCGATTTGATTGCGGATTTTTTTTGTGATGCCGAAACAAGTTCGGCAAACAACTGTCATCCTCCGGCTTGACCGGAGGATCAAATATTAAAGTGTAGCACCTGGAATTTCTTTGTCAAATTCAGGGTTTCCGTGATGGTAAGTTGGAAGAACCTTTGGAGAAACAGCGTTGCCCTTAATTTTGGCAGCAGCTCTTTCCTTTTCAAAGTCTGTTACATGCTTAAGAGAAAGCTTGTCTGAAAGCTTAATCTTCTTGAACATCTTACCAGCTTCGATTCCAGCTTCGCGTCCGAATACAACTACGTCGAGGAGTGAGTTACCCATAAGGCGGTTTGTACCGTGAACACCACCAGAAGCTTCACCTGCAACGAGGAGGTTAGCAACGTTAGTGTGGCAAGTCTTGTCGATTTCTACACCACCGTTCTGATAGTGGAGTGTAGGATAAACAAGAATTGGTTCCTTGCGGATATCGATTCCGTACTTAATGAACATGTTGTACATAGCAGGAATTGACTTAAGGATTGTTCCTTCTCCGTGGATCATTTCGATCATTGGAGTATCGAGCCATACAGCATCCTGTACGTCGTTGTGAACTCCACGGCCTTCACGAACTTCGCGGATAATACCAGAAGCGTTTACATCGCGTGTCTCGAGAGGGTGAATGTAAACTTCACCGTCTTTATTGATAAGTTTAGCTCCAAGAGAGCGAACCTTTTCTGTTACGAGTTTACCAAGAATCTGTGTTGGATATGCAGCTCCAGTCGGGTGATACTGCAATGAATCCTGATAAAGAAGCTTTGCACCAGCGCGGTATGCAATTACAAGACCGTCGGCTGTAGCACCGTAGTGGTTAGAAGTTGGGAAGCCCTGATAGTGCATACGTCCAGCCCCTCCAGTTGCAATGATTACAACCTTAGCCTTAGCAATGCGGATTTCTCCAGTTTCAATGTTCATAAGAACGGCACCGGCAGCTTCACCTTTTTCGTTCTTGATGATTTCGATAGCTGCAGTGAAGTCTACTACAGTAATCTTGTCTGCGCGGTTGAATGTTTCGTCGCGGAGTGTACGCATGATTTCAGCACCAGAGTAGTCCTTACATGCGTGCATTCGTTTGCGGCTTGTTCCACCACCATGAGTTGTTACCATTGTACCGTCTGGCATCTTGTCGAATTCAACACCGAGGTCGTTCAACCATTTGATTACAGATGGAGCCTTGTTTACGAGTGTGTATACAAGTTCTGGTTTTCCGTCGAAGTGACCGCCACCAAAAGCGTCGAGGTAGTGCTGAGCAGGTGAGTCGTTTGGCTTATCTGCAGCCTGAATTCCACCTTCAGCCATCATTGTGTTAGCATCACCAACACGGAGCTTAGTTACGAGAAGTACTTTTGCTCCAGCTTCAGAAGCCATGATTGCAGCTGATGTACCAGCTCCACCACCACCAATTACGAGAACGTCTGACTCATAGTCAATGTGGTTAAGGTCAATCTTTTCTGGCTCGAGGCGTGGTTTAGCCTGAAGCATTTCTGCGAGCTCGATAGGAGCCTGCTGTCCTTTGTTAGGACCAATCTTGAGTTCTGTGAACTGCTTCTTAATGCGGTCCGGGTGGAACTTCAAAAGAAGATCGTCTTTTTCTTCGGCAGTAAGACGAGCATGTTCAAATTTAAGGTTTTCTTCGCGTTTTGCAGCTACGATTTTCGCAGCATCGTCAAGGTAATTTCCGTACATATTCGTCTTTCTCCTTATTTCTCGATTTCGCGTGTGTTATAAAGTTCCTTGATTTTGTCAAGGTTCTTAGTAGACATAGTTACAAAGTTTTTGATGTCCTTTTCGCAGGCACCAGACTCAATTTCTGCAACGCGATCGATGAGGTGCTGGCTCTGTGGCTGAATGTATTTACCATTCAAGCGGCGGGCAAGCTCTGCAACCTGTGGGTGAGAGATTCCAGCAGGACAGCGTGAAGAACAACATCCGCACATTACACAGTCGAATGAAAGGTCAGCACACTTTGCAAAATCGCCGCGCTGAGCGTAAGCGATGTACTGCATTGTCTGCAGGCTCTGTGGACAGGCACGTGTACAAGCGTTACAACCTACACAAGAATAAATCTCAGGGTAGAGCTGCATCATGATAGACTGCTCTGGTTTAATCTTATTGATATCGTAAATCTGCTTTACGAGTGGGAAGAATGGAAGAGTAGCGATATACATATCGTTTTCAACCTTCTTAGAACAAGCAAGACAAGTCTGAAGCTGGTTTTGTCCCTTAATGCGATAGATTGTAGCACAAGCACCACAGAAGCCGTTACGGCAGCCGCAGCCTCTCTTGAGCTGGTATCCGGCATATTCCATTGCATTCATAATTGTAAGTTCAGCCGGAACATCATATTTTTTACCAAAAATATAAATTGTAGCCATTTCTTTCTTTTCAGCCTTTTCAGCAGCAGGTTTCTTAGCTGCAGCTGGCTTTTTTACAGATTTCTTTTCAGCCATTTTATTTTGCTCCTATAAATTAATACTCAGGTGGAAGTTCACCAAGCTGGTCAAAACTGAATACAGGTCCGTCTTTGCAGACAAACTTGTCACCAATATTACAGCGACCACATTTTCCAATACCGCACTTCATGCGCATTTCCATTGTGGTGAAAATCTGTTCGTCCTTGAAACCAAGGTCTTTAAGAATTCCAAGTGACATATGGATAAGGATTGGAGGTCCACACATGATTACTGTCATGCCGGCATCTGGTTTGAGCTCTGTGATGAAAGGTGGAACGAATCCAACGTGTCCATCCCAGCCTTCTTCTGCACGGTCGATTGTGATATCGATAGAGCAGTTTGGCTGTTTCTTCCATACGTTCTGCATCTCGTCAAGGCGAACGAGGTCTGCCTTTGAGCGGGCACCGTAAATTACCTGGATTTTACCGTAGTTTTCGCGGTGATCCATCATGTAATTTACTACAGAGTGTACAGGAGCAATACCAATACCTCCGGCGATTACGAGGATATCTTTTCCTTTAAGAGCACCTTCAACAGGGAATCCGTTTCCGATTGGTCCGCGGAGACAAATCTGCTGGCCAACTTCTGCGTTGTGGAGCCATTCAGTTACACAACCGCACTTCTTGATTGAGAATTCCATGTGAGATTCGAGAGTAGGTGAAGAAGTGATGGAAATCATAGATTCACCAACGCCTGGGACAATGAGCATAGCGCATTGTCCAGGAATATGGTTGAACAATTTCTTTCCGTCAAGACCAACTACGCTGAAAGTCTTAACATCAGGAGTTTCCTGTTTAATGTCAATAATTTTTCCTACATAAGGAATGAATGATTCTTTTGTTTCCATTAGAGTTCACCCGCCTCCTGTATCATTTTAATAACTTTTACGATGTTCATGTTTACAGGGCAGCTGGTCAGACAGCGTCCGCATCCTACGCAAGAGAAGAGACCTTCGTGTGCCATTGGGTAGTAAACAAGCTTGTGCATAAAGCGCTGGCGGCTTCTTTCTTTCTGAGTATGACGTGGGTTTTCTGCAGCCATCTGAGTGAAGTCGTTATACATACATGAATCCCAGCAGCGTACCTGACGGATTCCCTTGTCTGTTCCTGTTGCAAAGTCGCGAACATCGAAACACATACAGGTTGGACAAACGTAAGTACAGGTTCCACAACCAAGACAAGCTTCTGAAGCCTTTTCCCAGATTTTTGTTTTATTGTCTTTATCAAAAATCTTGTTCATCTGCTCTGGAGTAACTTTTCCGAGCTTTGAAATGTCAAGGTGTGCAAATGGAAGCTTTTCGATCTTTTCAGAAATTGATTTCTTTGTTGCTTCTACTGCCTTGCTGTCTCCATCCTTCAAAACTGATTTAGCAGCTTCGAGGAACTTATTACCTTTGTCTGTGTTAGCAGCAAAGTAGTAAGTACCGTCTGCATTCCAGCAAGATACATCTCCGCTTGCCTTAGCGAGGGAAGCGTCAATTCCGTATGTTGAACAGAAACATTCTTTTACAGGTTCGTTACAAGCCAGTGTAATTACTGTTCCGTGTTCGCGGCGGTTTGTATAGTAAGAATCCTGAGGATTCATATGCATATAAACATTGTCAATGCATTCAAAACCTTTTGCATCGCAGGCACGTACACCAAAAATTACAAAGTCTTCAACGTCTTTTCTTGGATCTTCTACTTCAATTTCTTTTCCAGAAACCTTGTATGAAACCATATGTTCAGTTTTTGGGAAGAAGAAGTCTTTTGCAGAGCGAACAGTTTTAAGGGCAGAAGAAAGCTTTACGCCTTTTTCCCACTTCTTAAAATCAGCCTTGCCAGAGTTATTGTCTACAGGCAGGTAAAGAGGCTGCTTTGAACCGATAAGCTCAAACAATGAATCAATTTTATCAGCACTGATACTAAGCATTATTCAGCCTCCTTGTCGCTAGAGCGGTCGTAAACGATTGTTGTTTCAGGATCGCTGTCTGCATTAAATGTAAGCATAGCAGGCTTTGTTTCCATATCAGAACCAGCCTGATATTCGCCGTAAATCTCGTTGATATCTTTGATGAACTTGCGGTTCAAAAGATACAATGGGATGTGCTGTGGACAAACTCGTGAACATTCACCACAGTCTGTACAGCGGCCTGCAACGTGCCATGCACGGATGATGTGGAAGAGGCTTTCTTCAAAGTTAGTTTCAGCAACCTTCTGTGAAGTATAAAGCTTGTTGTTGTCGAATACACATTTTTCGCAGGTACATGCAGGACAGATATCGCGGCATGCGTTACAGCGGAGACAGCGGCTGAACTCATTCTTCCAGAATGCGTCGCGCTCGTCTGCAGTCATAGCCTCAAGCTTTGCAACTTCAGCCATGCGTGTAGATTCAACTGGCTCTACATCAGCTTCAATTCCGATTAATTCGTCGCAAGAAACAGGCTTTTTGTTCTTGCAGTTTTCACAAACATCTCCGCCGTCGAGAGTATCCTGACAAGGAACTCCGATAGCATAAACGTCACCGCGGGTAATGCGGTTTTCTTTAAGAAGCTGTGTGAAAGAATATGTATCACTTGGCTTAAGGAATACGAGAACTACTGCCTGTGGAATAGGTTTATCCTGGGCATTAGGATCACGCTGTTTAGCCATTGTGTTGTTCATTCTTGTTGTGCTCTTTGCAACTTCAATTTCTCTTGTGATTTTTACAAGATATTTTGAAAGATTAGCCTTGCAATATTTGTTGAACACAAAATCTTTATCAAGTTCTTCTGCACTGTTGAATACAGCTGGTGTGATATCGTCTTCAAAAAGACCTTTTTTCCAGCCTACAACTTTTTGAATTTTTCCTTCAGCAAGGAGTTCCTTTGCGCGTGCGATTAATTTGTCTTGCATCTTACATCCTCCAGCTTTTTACATTCGCCAAGCTCAGTAATCTGCTTTACGAAATCATTCATAATTCCGGCAAAGCGTACACCTTCTGCAGCAGAACACCATTCAACACGAGTACGTCCTTTTTCAATTCCTAAGAAGTCAAGCATAGAGAAAAGGAGAGTCATACGACGACGTGCAAAATAGTTACCAGTAGAGTAGTGGCAGTCACCAGGGTGACAACCACACAATATAACACCGTCAGCTCCACGCTGGAATGCGCGCAGAATAAACAAAGGATTCAAGCGGCATGAGCAAGGAATGCGGATAATTTTTACGTTTCCTGGATATTCGAGACGGTTGTTACCAGCCAGGTCGGCACCTGCATAAGAACACCAGTTACAGCAGAATGCTACAATCTTTGGCGTCCAGTTTTTGTTTTCACTCATAATCATATTTCACGTTTATAACACGTCATGCTGAACTCGTTTCAGCATCTTTGTTATAGATCCTGAATCAAGTTCAGGATGACGGTTTATGTTACAATACGCTATCAACCTCCGCCAAGATTTGTTTGTTGCTGAAGCCCTTAAGATCCATAGCTCCAGAAGGACAAGCAACTGTACAAGCACCACAACCATGACACATAGCAGAATTTACCTGAGATACATGACGTGTAATTGTAGTTCTGTTTGGACCACGGAAATCCTTATCAACATAAGAAATAGCTCCGTAAGGACAAACGTTAACACACTGTCCACAACCGTTACATGCATTTTCATCAGGCTGAGCAGTACAAGGGTCGTTCTTGAGCTTGTCTTTTACAAGCAGGCAGATAGCCTTTGCTGCGGCACCAGATGACTGAGCAACAGTTTCCGGAATATCTTTTGGTCCCTGACAGCAGCCTGCAAGGAAGATACCTGCAGTTGGAGATTCAACAGGACGAAGTTTAGCATGAGCTTCGAGGAAGAAGTCGTTGTTGTCCATAGAAGTTGTAAGCATTGTAGCAAGTGGACGTGCAGACTTATCTGCTTCGATAGATGCTGCAAGTACAACCATATCAGCCTTGATATGAACCTGTTTGTTCAAAATCAAATCGCTTCCCTGAACATCAAGAGTTCCGTCGCTCTGAGGAGTAACTTTTCCTACCTGACCTTTGATGTAGTGAACGCCATACTGTTCAACAGCGCGGCGATAGAACTCATCAAAGAGTTTACCTGGAGTACGAACGTCAATGTAGAATACATAGCAGTTTGTATCAGGATAGTGGTCTCGTGTAAGGATTGCGTGCTTTGCAGTATACATACAACAGATCTTAGAGCAGTACTCGTGACCTTTTGTAGAATCTGCAGAACAGCGTGAACCAACACACTGAACGAATACGATAGTCTTTGGCTCTTTTCCGTCTGATGGGCGGAGGAGATGACCATTTGTAGGACCAGAAGCATTGCACAGGCGTTCGAATTCAAGTGATGAAACAACGTCCGGGCTCTGGTTATAAGCGTATTCGTCAAACTTCTCGAGAGAGATAGGATTATATCCGGTTGCTACGATAATAGCACCGTACTTTTCTGTAATAATTTCTTCTTTCTGATCAAACTTAATAGCCCCTGCGGCACAAGCTTTTTCACAGAATCCACAAACATTGTCTTTACCGTTAGCAAGACCCTTCATGTGGAGACAGTAGTTTGCGTCGATGTTTGCTACCTTTGGAACAGCCTGAGCAAAAGGAATATCAATTGCCTTGCGGTTATTCAAACCAAGGTTGAAGGCGTTTGGAACCTTCTTGTTAGGACACTTTTCGATACAAGCACCACAACCTGTACACTTTGTTTCATCAACATAGCGTGGGTGACGTTTGATATCAATTTCGAAGTTTCCGATATATCCTGAAACTCTGCAAACTTCAGAAGCTGAAAGAATGCGGATGTTAGGATTCTGGCTAACTTCTGTCATTTTTGGAGTTACGATACAAGATGCACAGTCCAAAGTAGGGAAGGTTTTATCAAGTTTAGCCATCTTACCGCCGACAGTGTAGTCTTTTTCTACAATGTCTACCGGGAAGCCGGCATCTGCGATGTCGAGGGCTGCTGTAATTCCGGCAATACCACCACCAATTACCAAAGCGCGCTTTGTCATTGGAGTTTCACCTGCGATAAGAGGTGTGTCAAGGATTGTCTTTGCGATTGCAGCTTTACCAAGAGCGATGGCCTTTTCTGTAGCCTGCTCAATATCTTTCATTACCCATGAAGTCTGTTCACGGATATTTGCAACTTCAACTTTAAATGGGTTGAGACCTGCACGCTCTGCGCATGAACGGAAGGTTTTTTCGTGCATACGTGGAGAACATGAACAAAGAACTACACCAGTAAGCTTGTCGTTCTTGATATGGTCTTCAATCATTTGCTGACCGGCAGATGAACACATGTAAGTGTAGTGTGTTGAATAAACAACTCCGTCTACCTTTCCAAGTTCTTCTGCAACTTTTTCTACGTCAACTGTTCCGGCAATGTTAGTACCACAGTGACATACAAATACACCAATTCTTTCCATTTTCTATGTCACTCCTTAACGCTTGTACTTTCTGAAAGCACTAACAATAGCCTGCTGTGGCATGTCATCATCAAGATGCTCAGGAACCTGAACAGGATCCAGACGGTGAGGACCGCGCTGACCTTCAACAAACTGACGTACGCCTTCGATAAGCTTTGCTGGTTCAACCTGGCGTGGACAACGCTCAAGGCAGGCAAAGCATGAAAGACATGCATAAATTGATTTAGACTGCAAAAGTGGCTCAAGATCGCCGTTTTCTACCATCTGAACAAACTGATGTGGATGATATTCCATAGCATCATAGTTAGGGCAGGTAGCAGAACACTTTCCGCAGACCATACATTTCTTAGGATTTACACCGCTCTTCTGGAGGATGATTTCTTTAGTCAAATCTGCTTCCATTATTTTTCCTCCTTAAGACCGAGGGCTTCTGCGAGAAGTTCTGTAAAGTAAATTACATCGAGCTTAGAGTCGCCCTTATTCTTAATAAGATTATAGCGGCAGAGAGGACATGAGGTTACTAAGAAATCAGCTCCCATATCTTCTGCATTTGAAAGGATTTTCTTTGTTCTATTCTTTGGGATAGACTCATCTTCAAACATGGTGTAGGCACCGCAGCACTCGTTTCTCTGAGCATAGATTACAGGAGTAGCACCGATAGCCTTGATAAAGTCTTCGATAAGCTGTGGATTTTCAGGATCATCCAGCTGAAGTACTTTGCCAGGTCTCAAAAGAAGACATCCGTAATAAGCACCGATTTTCTTGCCTGTAAATGGCTTTTTAACTGCTGCTTTTACCTTGTCCCAGCCTACAACATCGCGCAGGATTTCGAGGTAGTGAAGTACCTTAGTTTCACCATGGTACTCAATTTCGTCCTGCTTCAAATAATTGTTCACCTTGAGAATGATATTCTCGTCAGTCTGCATGTCGTTGTTAACCTGCTTAAGCACGTTATAACAAGCAGAACAGAGAGTTACCAGTTCTTTTCCAGAATCGCGCGCATTAGCCAATGCACGTACAGACGATAGTTTTGAAGCGATTTCGTCTTTTGCCATAGGGTATTCACCACCACAGCACTGCCATTCAGGAATTTCTTCAAGTGTGAATCCTAACGCTTCCGCAGACTTACGAGCCCAGATATCAAGGTCAATGGCCTTATTCTTGAGCGTACAGCCTGGAAAATAAGAATATGTCATACTTGCTCCCAATTAATAAATATACATATATAGAAATTAAGGAAAAATTTTGCCGATTCTTTCCCTAATTATCCAAAAAGTATACTCTCTTTTCGGGATTTTGTGAAGATTAAAAATGGGCTCTTTTCAGACTTTAATGACCCTGTTTTTAAAGAAATCAACAATTGCCTGTTTGATTTCATCAGGTGCTTTAGTTTTGAGAATATAACCATCAGGTTTAAACTGCATGACATTGATAATGCTCTGACGGTCATTATTTGCGGTTAAGAAGATTACTGGAAGGGTAGCAAGTCTTTCATCATTTCTGATTTTTTCAAGAACTTTTGGTCCGTCCATTGTTGGCATTTTATAATCCAGAAGAACAAGGTCTACCGGATGCATGTCCAGGAATTCAAGTGCCATTTCTCCAGAGCTTACGAGTGAAAGATGAAAATCATCTCCCAGCCATACTTTTATGCTTCTGAGAATTATTGGTTCATCATCTACAACAAGGATATGCTTTTTTCTGTTGTCATTTCTTTCCATAAGTTCAAGAAGTTTATCCGGATTAATAGTAAATGATTCAAGTTTTATAGAAGGAATTCGTTTAAAAAAGTTATCATCTTCAAGGGAAAGATTTGAAATGTGACCTACAAAACAAAGGGAATATTCATATTTTTTCTGATATACGACAATTTTTTTAATAACGTTAAAATCGATATTATCAGAAAGGATAATGAGAAGATGAACTGAAAAATTTGGAAGATTATCTACGTCTTCGCTTGTAGGAGCAAAAACTGAAATATTACAGCCTGTTTCCTTAAACTGGTTTATTATGTTTTTTACGACAAGTCTAGACTGGTCACCAACTATATAAAGATCATCGATCATTCTTTATTGCTCCATTCCGATAGTAAAAGCCTTAGTTCTTTAAAGTCGACATTTTCTATGCTTTTCTGGATTTTACTAAATTTCTGTGAAAAATCAAGTGGAAGTTTTACAGAACTTAGTTTGTTCATCACCTCATCAAGCCCGTCTAAATCAAATGCGTCTGCATAAACTATCATCTGATTTATAGCGTCTAAAAGATCTGCCTGGGAGATCTCAGATTTATCAGCCTGGTCTGGATTCTCTTCTGTAAGAGGCTTTAGTATATGCTTAAAATTCAGATAAGAATCTATAAGGATTTTATGTTCATTTTGAATCTCATCTATTTTGTTGTTTCCGGCACATTCTTCAAGATGTTCTGCAAGTTTTGAAAGTGCAGTTGCACCGATAAGTCTTGAAGTGCTCTTTAAGGCATGAACTTTTATTTCGTAATTTTTCCAGTCTTCGGCCTCGAAGTATTGCTGTAATTCAAGTGCCTTTTCATCAATAGTAGAGTAGTACTGTTTAATTGTTGAAATAAGAAGTTCTGCAGTTGCGCAGTTTTTCAGGGCGGATTTTGCATCAATGCCTTCTGTTTCCTTAAGTTTAGCCATAAAATCAGCTGAAGCCTGGTCATTTTCTGAAAGGTTCTCGGGTGCTTCTTCAAGATATTCTTCCGGAAGATATTTGATAATCACTTAACGCCACTGATTGCATTTGCGGTAAGGGCAATGCAAGGCTTTCCAGCACTCAGGTTATCCGGCATATCTTTCATTGCATGCAGGGTTTCGATTCCATCCATTTCCGGCATGCGGTGGTCTATAAAAAGAATATCGTATGCAATTGTTTTTACGGCTTTAAGGGCATCTTTTCCGCTTAGAGCTGTATCAATTTGAATTCCGGTATTTTTAAGAAGACCTTTTATAACTTCAAGGTTCATGGCTGTATCATCTACAAATAAAAGACGGGCACGAGGAGCATGGAGCTTTTCTTTATAACTTGCCATCTGCTTTATACTTTCTGCATAAGCTTCGTTCAGGTCCCCTGCGGCTGTCCAGTCTATAACCTTTTGAACGATTGCAAAAGAGAAGTCGGACCCCTGACCATACGTACTTTTTACTTCCAGCTTGCTGCCCATCATTGTTAGAAGCTTTTTAACAATGCTTATACCAAGACCGCTTCCTTCGATTGTGCGGTTCTTTTCTTCTTCAATGCGCTCAAAAGGAGTGAAGAGTTTATCCATGTCTTCTTCTTTTATACCAATACCGGTATCTGTAACATGAATGCTCATCTTAATTGAATGTTCGTCCAGTCTTTCGTAATCAATTGTAAAATTGATTGTTCCTTCTTTTGTATATTTAATGGCGTTTGTAAGCAGATTTAAAATACACTGTTTAATACGGATACTGTCGCCGAATAAAGTTTTTGGCAGGCTGGAAGGAATATTTAATTGGTAATTAAGGCCCTTGTTCTGGGCCCTTTCTCTGGTCATGTTTACAAGGTCTATAATTAAAGAAGAAACTTCGTAATTGTCCGGAAGAAGTTCCATTTTGCCGGCTTCAATTTTTGAAAAATCCAGAACATCATTTACGATTGTAAGAAGATTTGAGCCTGCAGTTTTTATATTTGCAGCATAGCCCAGTATGTTTTTGTCATCAGATTCCCTGAGAATCATTTCGTTCATACCAAGAACTGCATTGATAGGAGTTCTGATTTCATGACTCATGTTTGCAAGGCTTCCCATTTCATTATTTGAGTCATAGGGAATTGTCAAATTCAATTCGCCACGAGCCAGCCGGTTTGTTGTTTTTGCAATTATTTTTACTGGTAATAATATTGTTTTATTTATATGAAGAATCAGCAAAAAGGCAATTAAAGAAACAATTATTAAGGCAATAAAAAGTGTAAGAATTAAAATGTATAAGGGCTGTAGTAATTCATTTTGCGAAACAGAAGCAAGATATGACATTCCGTTATCAAGCTTTGTAAGCATTCCGTAATGCTTTCTACCGTCCCAGGTAAAGGTTTGAAATTGCTTTTCCGGATTATTCTGGAATTGTTCCAGAATCTGAGAAAGCTCTGCAGAATGTTCAACTGCTTTTGAAAGATCTTCCTGACTGGTTAAATTAATAATGTTCTGTTCTTCACCTATTAAAAGACATGTTGAATTTTCAACAGAAAGGGCTTCTGCCATCTCATCAATATAGGCAAGGCTTAAATCCATACCAACAACACCAATCAGCTCATTATTTTTATAGAGTGGAATAGAGTAGGAAATCATTTTCTGACCCAGACTCAGGTTTTCGTAAGGTGGAGTCCATAATGGTGCTTTTTTCCAGATAGGAAGATAATACCAGCCTACATGTTCTGTATCTGTTGGAGAATATTTTGAAAGGTCTGTGGTTCGAACTCTTACAAAACTTTTCTGATAGCCGCCAGTAAGAAAGAGGCCTCGGGAAGGACCATATTTTTCAATGTTCATTCTAAACCAGGTGCAGACATTTCCTTTATGGGTTATAGAAAAATCAGAAAGAACTTTTGTAAGCTCTGTCATATATTTTTCTTCATAAACCGGATCTGAAAGGATTTTGTCTTCATCAATGGTTTCTAAAATATAATCCTGAAAATCACCTGAAATTCTTTCTGCTGTATTAAAAAAGGTGTTGAGTTCAAGAATTTTCTTTTCTACGGCAATAGTTATTGTCTGCTTTTGTGTATCTAATGTCAGTTTGTTAAAATATATAAGGATGGTAGAAGCAGTTACAATAAAAGCAAGTGCCATAGAAATGATGATGCAGAATATTGTCTGATTCTTTAAAAGCCTGGGAGTCTTGTTTTTCATCTTTTTTCTATACCGTCACCACCAGATTCTTTTACTGCATAACAGGCCTGAACTGCCCTGTAATAATTTGTTTTGATTGAAACTGAAAGATCTATATCTACAAGTCCAACAGAAATTGTTACATCCATCTTTTCTTTTGCTTCCTGTAAGATGGTCTTAAAGCGGTTTTCTGCTTCCTTGCTGCCGATTTCCAGGAAGAGTACAAATTCATCTCCTGAATAGCGGAACATAATTCCACAATCGTTTATAGATTTTTTTGCAAGCTCTACAATACCAAGAATGATTTCATCACCATTATGGGCTTCGTTTACTACCTTAAAATGATCTATATCAAAAACAACAAGAGATTTATATCTTGTTGTATTAAATACTCCAAGTTCACCATAAGCTTCTTTTATATAATTGCGGTTAGGAAGGCCTGTTAATTCATCTTCTGGTAAAGAAGATTTTATTAAATCATGTCGTGTTATTTTCTTTTGTTCTATAATCAGTAAAAGGATTGAAATCAAAAGGAAAAGATAAATTAAAGATATAATGAAAGCACCTGCCAGCTGGGCTTCCTAACCGCAATTATATAAAAGAAGCTTATGGTGAACTTGGAGTATTTAATACAACAAGATATAAATCTCTTGTTGTTTTTGATATAGATCA
>SFOB01000311.1 GCA_004554075.1 Treponema sp. | reverse complement strand
TACGAAGGTTACGCTCCTGGCGGAGGTGCTGTAATGGGTGAAGTTCTTTCTGATGACAAGAACCGTGCAGCTGCTGACGTTAAAAACATTTTTGCAAAGAACGGTGGAAACCTCGGAACTTCTGGTTCTGTTTCTCGTATGTTCCAGCGCAAAGGTACTATCGAACTTGATGCTGAAAAGGTAAACGAAGACGAAGTAATGGAAGTTGCTTTGGAAGCTGGTGCAGATGATATCGTAAACGAAGACGGAATCATCACTGTAACAACAACTCCAGATGCATTTACTGCTGTTGCTGAAGCACTTCAGGAAAAAGGCTATGAAACACTTTCTGCTGATGTAGGAATGGTTCCAGATGCTTATACTCCAGTTGATAAGGATACTGCTGCTAAGGTTCAGCGCCTCATCGATCGTCTTGAAGACAATGATGATGTTCAGAACGTATACCACACAGCTGAATATCCAGATGACTTTGAGCCAGAGGCTTAACTTTATCTTATAAATCACAGAAACCGCTCGTGACCGGGCGGTTTTTTTTATGGGGTAAAATTCCTCACAGAGCTTTGGAGGTCACAGAGCAGTATATTTTTAAAATTGACTCTGTGACCTCTGTGAGAAATTCTTATTATGATAAACGACGACAAAACTTTTAATTCCCTTCCGGGGAATGAACAGATTAAGAGTTCTCAAAAAGGGCGCCGTGTCCGCCGGGTGCTTGGAATTGACCCTGGTTTGGCAAATACAGGTTTTGGCCTTGTTGATTTTTGTGATGGCCGCTATCGGATGATAAGTTATGGCTGTATTACAACTAAGGCAGACCAGCCGCACGGGGAGAGACTTCTTGCCATATACAGCCGCTTATGCGCGGTGATTGATGAGTTTCAGCCCGACGAAGCGGGTATGGAAACTTTATATTTTGCCAGGAACGTTACTTCTGCTTTAAGCGTGGCAGAGGCAAGGGGTGTGGTAACACTATGTCTTGCTCAGCATAATATTAAACTTGGTGAATATCAGCCTAATCAGATTAAACAGGCTGTAACCGGAACTGCTTCTGCAGACAAGGAACTTGTAGAGCATTATGTAAAATTATTGCTGGGGCTTAAGACTGAGCCTAAGCCTGATCATGCGGCAGATGCACTTGCGGGAGCTATTACCCATCTGCATTATTCTGCTGCCCGCTAGTTTAGAACAAACTTATAGCCCGGGCGACCTTGTTGGTCTTTATAAATCAAACCTAAGAACTTATTCTCGTTAAAAACTGCAATCTGAGATTCTGCGGGATAATCCCAGAGTTTTTGTGCAAACATTGAACTTGTGATTTTCTTGCCGTTGAAAAAATCTGCCTGGGCTGAGGTGGATGCAATATTGATTGATTCGAAACCGCATTCCGCTGCGGTGGCCTTGTCGAAGAATCGTAACTTTTTGCGGATTTCTTCCTGTATTGCGGTTTCTTCTGGAGTAAGGATAAAAGGTTTTCGTTCAGGCTTTTTTTCTGCTTTGTCTGAGGCTGAGGCTTCTGCTGCGGCCTGATCTGCTTTATATGCTTTAGCCTGAGTAATCGCTTCTTCTATTGAAAAATCTTTCAGTAAATTAAAGCCTGCTGAATCTTCAATATTAAAGTTTCCAACCTTTGTTCTGTATAGTCCTGTAAGGTGGGCTGCACTGCCGCATTCATAAGCTATATCGCGGGCAAGGCTTCTTATATAGGTTCCTTTTGAAACTGAAAAATCTATGAGGGCATATTCTATGAGGCCCTCTTCGTTGGCTTTGAGCTCTTTGATTTCTGCCTTGTAGATTTTTACTTTACGGGCGGGAATCTGGGCTTCCTGACCTTTTCTTGCGAGGTCACTGGCACGCTCTCCGTTTATGTGAATTGCACTGAAGGCTGGTGGAATCTGCATTGTCTGCTGACTGATTTTTTCTACTGCGGCTCGGAGTGCGCCTTCTGTTGGAAGGGGAGCTTCTTTTATTACTGTGCCGGTAAATTCAAGAGTATCTGTTTCCTGACCAAAATGAATTACTGCCTGATATGATTTATCAAAGGCTGTTATGTTGCCTGCAAGTTTTGTGAGGCGGCCGGTACAGACAACCAG
>SFOB01000310.1 GCA_004554075.1 Treponema sp. | reverse complement strand
TCGGAAGATATTTCACGCTGTTTTTCGTATAACTGAGAATTTAATTTTTCTATATCTTCTCGGTACTGCTCATAGGGAACATACAAGCCTTTCAGACCCTTTCTAGGCTCTACTGGCTCAATTTGTTTATCTTTCACCATTTCGAGGTCTTTGACACGTTCTAAGTCTTTAATAGCTGTATCTCGCTTTAATTCCTTTATCGCTTTATTTCCGTCCCTTGTAGCTTCATTCAAGAGGTGTACTTCATGCCCCAACTTACGCTCTAGGACACGTTCCATGTATGGGTGCATTTCTTGAAGTTCTGTCCTTGTAAGGACTTCCTTTGCCGACAACTTCTCGATAGGGTTATTATCTTTATCAAGCGTTCTCGTTATCGGGATAAATGCAAAATGTAGGTGTGGCTGTTTCTCGTCCATGTGGACATATGCAGACACTACATTTTCTTGTCCGTATCGGCTCTCTAGGGCATTGTATGCCCCTTCAAAAAAGGCTCTACTATCCCCTTTAAAGTCTTGCGGGAGTGTAACTACCCAATCAGCCATTTTTACAACATCGGCTCTATTGAGGTGCTTTACTTCATTGATACGTTGGTTTATAAAATCAACTTCATTTTCCCTATCAGGTGCAAGGTTATAATTTAATACAGATTTTTCTTTATCTATGTTTTCGTTAGAGTAGTTTCTATCCTCTCCATGGTTTCTGTTATAGTGGGTACACATCTGCCCTATCTGGCTTGCGGTATACTTTGCTACGTGCATATTTATCACTTCCTTTCTGCTTTGTTGCAAGTGCGAAGCACCATACCAAAACGGTGTCTATCTGTTACCTATATGTTAGCATTTTCGTTTTGGTATAGCAAGTTATACCAAATTCTTTGGTAACTTGCTCTCAAACGCCGAGGGCTTAGGAAAGTTCACGCACTCTACAGACTTCAACCCGTCCGAGGTAGGGGAGTTTTCAGAGGGCAGAGTTATCCCGTCAAAAAATTGACTAGATAACTTTCAACCCGTCGTCGGCTTTTTCGCCCCCGTCGGTTGTGGTAAGTTTCGGTTTTCTCATTGCCGATACAGTCTCGCTCATCCGTCTCATTGCTCAAACGACTGCAATCCCTTTTTGCGGAATCCACCCCATACTTTTTTATTATTGTGTGTTCTCGTTGTGACTTCACACTTAGGCACAGGAACACGCTACCAAACGCGACCAATGCCGAGGACTTACTGCGTCGGCTCCTCACACCCTAGTTTACTTTATATAGCGTAGGTCTCTGCTCTCTCTACGCTCTCGATATTTGCATAAAAAAATAGGACAGATAACACAACATATCTGCCCTAATCACGCTCTTTTTTGTCTATCTAGTAGTTGATTTTCAGTTTTTTCACTGGTATACTATTACTAGAAAATAAAGCATCTGCATTATCGGTAGTAATGTTGATGTACGTGCCTTGGGAGTGCTGGTAACACTTGCAAGGCTTTTTTCTTGTCCGAATTATGTAATTATTTATATTTTAGCGTTTCAAAATTCTAAAGTCAAGATTGAGAGAGTAAACAAGAGGACATAAGCAAAAAATACATTGCTCATGTCCTCTTAGTCCATTTTTGGTGTTGGCTGTTTCCGCTGTGTCAAGGGTCTGCGATAAATGCAGCAGAGCTGCACCCTTGACACGCTACTCTATTGAATTATGCTTTTTTTTAACTGAATTGCTCTAAAAAGTCGAATTTTATCGGTTTTTATCATTTCAGTACGAAAAATAGGCATTTCAGTAAAAAATAGTCATATTTTACCTACCATGAACCGAATTGTGACTATGTTCAATTTCCCTATCATGGGTGTGATTGTGACTATGTTCTTCTCTTTCTAACTCTTTAACACGCTGTTTCAAGTAGTCTTTATCGTCTAATCTGTCTTGCAGTTCCAACCTCAACTCATGCTCGCCCCTGGCTTGTCGTTCTGCTTGGTCTAATCGGTTACAGAGGTGACTTGTTTTTTCACGTTCGGAAGATATTTCACGCTGTTTTTCGTATAACTGAGAATTTAATTTTTCTATATCTTCTCGGTACTGCTCATAGGGAACATACAAGCCTTTCAGACCC
>SFOB01000309.1 GCA_004554075.1 Treponema sp. | reverse complement strand
GAAATGCTAATGACAGCTCCCGGAAATTCTCGGAGCATTTTTCTTATTACCGGGCCGGATAATGGTGAAAAATTTCTTGTAGGCTCATCCAGAATAAGAACATTCGCACCACTTAAACTCATCCTCAAGAGAAGCACTTTCGCCTTTTGTCCACCAGACAACTCCCGAATAGGATGCTCCATTTCATCTGGCGTGTATTTAAGTGAACCTAGGTATGTTCTAATTCTTGTTCTTTCTTCCTTGTCTCCGGATTTATCAAGAAAATCAACAGGAGTCATATCCAAATCAAGTATCTCTTCATAGTTTTGCGGCATATACTCTGCCTTAATATCATCTCGCTGCGAAAGTTCTTCCGCTATTTTTCTTAAAAGAGTCGTTTTTCCCACTCCATTAGCGCCAATAATACATATTTTCTCCGAGCCTCTTATTTTCAAGTTAATGTCTTCAGCCAAAATCCTTTTCTCATCCCTAGTCGTAAGTTTTGCAAGAGTATACTCTATAACTGTTTTTCCTGCCGGAATAGATGAATCTTTGTCTCCCATTTTAAAGAAAATAGCCTCCTCCTGTTCCGGCATCTCCGTCATGTTTTCATCTTCCTTTTCAAATCTTCGTTCCATAGACTTAACTGCGTGCATTTTGTCCTTCAAATTCTTTGCCACCGACGGCGCTTGTCTGGAACAATTTGCTAATGCGCTTTGCACACTCTGAGACACTCTTTGATATTTCTCATCTCGAATCTTTTTTTCCCTACGGTCACATAGTGCCCTCTGTTCTTGAAGTTCAAATTTATGAAGCCGTTCCTCCACATAGTTTCTATAGGGAAGCTTGGCCACGGTATATCTCGCTTCTGTTTTTCGCTTAATCTGCTCGATATGTATTACCATGTTGGCGGTACGCTCTATCAATGTTTCATCGTGTGAAATAAAAAGCACAATATGCTTCCATTCATTTATGGTTTTTTCCAGTAATGTAAGCGTCGCAATGTCAATATCATTTGAAGGTTCGTCTAACAATAGCACAGAAACATCGCGAATAAAAAGCCGCATGAGTTGTACCTTGACTTTTTCTCCTCCTGAAAGGCTCCCCATCATCTGACTACTGTAGAAAAAATCATTTTTTATTCCAAATTTCCCTGCAATAACAGACAGTTCTTTTGGCGTTTTCTCCCAGAATATTTCTTCCTCAGAAAAATATTCGTATACGGTTTTTTTCTTATCTTCATCGGGCATCTCTTGCGGAAGATAACCAAGACGTTCGTTTCCCATTACTCTTTCCCCATCCGCTTCTATATAGTTTTCTATAAGCGATGGATCATATATCCACTTCATTAATGTTGATTTTCCGTTCCCTTCTTCTCCAATGATAACTGCTTTATCTCCATCATTTAGCACAAGGTTGAAATCATCAAGAATTACTCTCAGGTCTTTTTTATGTGTTAAATTTAATTTCTTTATCTGTAACATAAAGTTCCTCCTTTTCGAAACACGAGTCAATTATTTTTGTACACACAAAAACGAGCCTTTTTTGCATACGCAAAAATAGACTCGCTAAATAGACCTTTATTACTTTCCCTAAGGAAAAGCAAAGGAAATGCCTCTTGCGATAATCCAACTTAAGCGTACACAAAAATAAACCTATTTTCTACAGGCTCAATAACTATATGTGTCTTACTTAAATTAAATTATCTATTAATCATTTCCTCACCTTACACGAAATGTGCCTTCCTTTTTTCTAATGACGATACTATCATACTGCATTTTTTTTGTCAACACATTCCACCTTATAGATGCGCAAATTCAAATTTTAGCGAGCATTTACTTTCGCTCATACAACAAAATATTCTATCATAATAACTGTTATTTTTCTAGCAAAAAAGCACCCAAGCATTTCTGCCCGAGTGCCATCAAATCCCATTTCTATACTCTCACTTCAAATCCGTTCTTGCCCGGCATCGAACTCGTAGGTTATGCCATCCTGCTTCTCCAAAGTTCGAATGAACCCTTTGAACAATTCTCTCTTCGCCTTCTTGCTTTCTATCTGCTCTGCGATGTCATCATACTTAGCTTTTGCCTTTTCATACCTTGCCGTAAGTTCGGCATAGCGTTTTTCATACTCATCCTGGTCTAATGCTACCCGGCTGTTCTCTGCAATGGCAATCTGCATCTGCTCCGAGATGATATTAAGTTCTGTGATGCTATCCTGTAAATCCCTGTCAAGGGAATCCGTTTCACAGACCATTTCCATCATAACTTTGGTGTTGGCAAGAATCTCTTCCCTTTCAGAAAATAACTCGTTGGCCGCCTTGATGAACAATTTCTTTAACTCATTCTCGTTGCTATGATGACTAATTTCTAAACAAGGCTACCCTAAATCCCCTCATCGAACAGACATTGATATTTATATTGCAATGTCCTTTTCCCTCCTCGCTGTAGAATTCACTACCTGTTCGCATTTCTGTTTTTCAACAACCTTCTGCTTAGCCTCCATCCGCTCTTTTATAGACTTCGGCCTTACAAATTCCTTGAACTCAATTATCCCCTGCATGTGTTCCAGTTCCCGATCATAGATTTCATTTAATTTTTCCAAAGTCCCTGATGCCTGCGCCATATCAATAAGACGGTTGAAATCTTTCTCAGAAATTTTGACTGATGGCTCACTTCCAAGAATAGAGGGAAGCTGTTTTGCATTCTTACGAATCACCGCAAGTTCCTTTGCAACAGGCTTTCCAGCAGCCAATACTTTATCAATTTTCTTTTCATATACTGCATAGCGTTTTTCCCTGTCTGCGATTTGCTCATTTATTTCATCAAGATGCTTTTTGCTTTCTTCAACTTCTTCCCTTGCATCTGCAATTTCAGCACCTACTGATGCAATCACACTCTCAGCTTCCTGTTTTTCAGCATTTAGTATTTCAAGTTCTGCCGTCAGTTCCTCTGTAGCCTGAATAGCTGCCTTATATTCGGGAATCGTGTAATTATCACGTTTTACTCCAAGGATTTCTACCTCAATCCCCCGCTCCAAACACAATCCTTTTAAATATTCACGTTCTCTTTCCTGCCAATGAGTTGTCTCATTATCTGTCTTTGAGACAGCCGGAGCAATCCCCATTTCCTGTAAAGCCTTTGTAAGACTATTTCTTGTATGCATCTTTGTTTTATATCCATGTGCTACAGGAATATAATCAAGATGCAAATGTGGTGTTGCTTCATCCATGTGGAGAACCGCATTAAACAAATACAGATTCGGATTTCGTTCCTGAAAACTTCTGGCATATTCATCTAATATTTCACTTGCTGCTTTTGCGTCCACAGATAGATTTCCCTCTGAATCCAGGACACCTGTATCATCCTTTTTTCCAATCTGTACAACAATCTCATAAAATTGTTTCTCTCCATTTCCGGAATTCTTTATGTCCTTCAAATAATCCGTAACCTGCCGGTCCTTTCGTTTCTGCTTTGCATTATATTCTGCTATCGCTTCACCAAAGAGCTGATTATAAGCTTCTCTGATTGGCTGCTTAATATACTCCACATTCCATGCAGTTCGATTACGATCTACATTTTCCGCAATAAAATCTCTATTATTATGGGATATGCTCCCTTTTCCTTTTACAAATGAAATTGTTTTTCCCATAGGCATTTTCTCCCTTCTAAAACCATTCTTTTTCACTATGCCCGCCTAAGCGGGTTCCCGGCGCATACCGCCAGGGTTCTGTTACTCTTTCCAAGAGTAACTCCTTATTAGTTTTGACACTGCGTATCAAAACATAAGTCGCTCTTCCGAGGGACTCCTGCGGAGAGCTTCTGCCAACGTTAAATCTGTTGGCAGGTATACA
>SFOB01000308.1 GCA_004554075.1 Treponema sp. | reverse complement strand
GCTGTAAAAATTGGCTGGGTTGGTGACTGTGTTTACGTCATTGGTGACTATGGCGGATTCAACATAACGACTAAGACCAGTGTTGAAAACCAGCAGGCTCGTGGCTGGTATGACGAATTCTTTGTTACCTACTGCGACCCGGCAGGTGGCGAGAGAATTCAGGAAGTACCTGGAGGTGTTAAGGCTAATAACTCTGTGGATGCAGGAATTGATTACATTATTGCATTGATTGAACGCGGAAAGTTTTTTGTATGCAAAGACTGTACAGGCGTTCTTGGAGAGATTTGGGATTACTCTCGTGACGAGAATAATCAGATTGTAAAAGTAAATGATCATTATATGGACGCTATGAGGTATGCGATATTCAGCGCTGTAACCTCTGGTGTTGTAATGGCATAGCAGATTACCGATAAAGTAAATGGGATTATTTAACAGACGAAAACCAAAAAAGCAGCTTAGAAGTTTTTCGGAAATTAACAATGAATCTGTTGCAGATGACTTTTCTGTTCGTGAAAAGAAGACCTGCACAGATCCATATCTCCAGCATGCGTGGGTATCGGTGTGTATAGATATTCTTACGCGTAACGTGGCGCGTGCTGAATTTGAAATTAAAAAAAATGGCAGAGTTCAAAAAGATTCCACTTTAGCAAAACTCTTTCACTACCCGAACAAACAGATGAGCCGCTTTGACTTATGGAAACAGACTTGCGCCTGGTGGAGTCTGGACGGTGAAGCGTTCTGGTGGTTTGGAGAGAGTTACAGCTGCGGCCTTCCTCAAGAAATTTTTATTTTAAATCCTAGAAATATGCAGCATGTCGTGGACAATGACAAAGTCACTAAATGGGTGTACACGGAAGAAGGATACGGAAGGCCCGTAGTTATTCTTCCGGATGAAATTATTCACTTTAAGGACTGGAACCCCTGGAATGTTTTCCGTGGAGTTAGTCCTCTGGTGAGTCTTGGACTTGAGGTTGAACAGGATTTACTTGCTGCAAAACAAAATACCGGCTTACTCAAAGAAGGAGGTGTGCCAAAAGGTCTGCTCAAGACTGACCAGGTACTGACGGAAGCCGAGGCAGAACTCCTTGCAAGAACTTGGGATAAGAAATATGGACGCGGTATGAAAAACCGTGTAGCCGTACTCGGTAAAGGAACAGAATATCAGCCGTTGACGTTTAGCCCTGATGTTCTGAAGCTTTACGATATGAAAAAGTGGAACTTATATACGCTTCTCGCAAAGTATGGCATTCCGCCAAGAGTTGCTAATATAGAGGATTCGAAAAGTTCCTTAAGCGGTACAGACACCGATTCTCAACATCGTGCTTTTTGGAATTATACACTTATTCCTCTTCTTAAGAATTTTGAAGAGGTGCTGGAAGTACAGTTCTTTAAGCGGTTTGGTTTAACAGAGACTGGTACTTTTAATCTTGAAACAATACCAGAGCTTCAGGATAGCGAAGATGCTCAGAGCAATAGAGATATTGCCGAAATCAACGCTGGTCTAAAAACAATAAATGATGTTTTACGAAGACGAGGTCAGGACACAAAACCCTGGGGTGATATCTGGTTTAGAGCTTCTTCACTGGTGCCCGTTAGTTCTGGAGATAATTCAAAAGGTGATAATTTATGATAAACAAAATTGTAGTCGCATGCTGCGACGTAGAAATTCAAAACATTGTAAAAGAAACGGTATCTTCTGTAATTGGAGATAAAAACGTTATTATCTGTAAAAGCATTTATGAGATTCATAATGCAATTAAGTATAAAAATGATATTGCAATCATTTTTGACAAATACTTTTTAGGCTTTGTTATTTCATATGAGTTGGTCAGAATCCATTACCTGAATGATAAGGTTCTTACGTACTTTGTTGATTTAGATGATGTTTCTCATTACTTTGCAATGAGAATTCATCAGCTTGGTGTTGAAGGATTTATTCCCAATATTGAGAATAAAGAATATTTCAAAAAGTCTGTTCTTCAGATTCAATCGGGTAAAAAACTTTTTCCAGCTTCAGTTACAAGAAGTTTTGATGAAGATGATTATCTTCTGGACAGAGAGTTTATTTCAGAAATTACAGCTACTGAAATGGAAAT
>SFOB01000307.1 GCA_004554075.1 Treponema sp. | reverse complement strand
AATGACAGAATCCTTTCGTTTGTGATTTTCTGTCCTTTTCTTTGCCGTGAAGGGATGGCAGTTTTTTTGGCGGGGGCAGCTTCCGAGACGGATTTCTCCATAAGAAGCTGGGGGTTCAGCCTTTTTGCATCGGGTCTTATATCTCCGCCGCATACGGCCTTTATCGATTTTATGCCCATCCTATGCATCCAATTTATATTTTTTTATAATCCGTTCTACTTCAAATAATAAATCGTCTTTATCTAATTCCTTAGTAAAAAGATATCCGTAAATATTATTGTATTTAAACAGTTTTATGGGATATCCCCAATATTCCATTTCATTCGAAAACTGGCATATTTCTAATTCACTGACTAAATTTTTATCGTTTTTTAATACAGTTAAAAACAAATTATTTTCATCAACTTCTTCTATATTTAATTTAATTTCTGTATTCATTAAAAACTCCTTAATTATCATTATATAAATCAAAATATTCATCGTACAGACCACAACAAGCATCCATACCAGGATTTGCACTTTTTGTTTTTTCAATAACTTTTTCCCAACTCCCATACTTTTTTAAGGCATCCTCGGCAGTTATACCAAGTTCATTTCCATATGTTCGTAAATTACTCTTTTTAATTCTTTCTAACCCTTCAAAATCGTTTCTTTTTATATAATCATCTAATCGATTTTGATTTCTTTTTGCATTTGCAGATCTAGCAATCTCTTCAATAGATTTATTGTTTTTTTTCATCTCTATAATTAATCTGTCGATATTATCATTCTCAATATGATATTGAATCCTTCTTTCTCTATAAACCTTTACTTTATCTGGATTTGACCAATCAAATAAATCTCCATTAGAAAATTCACTGATTCTAGAATTTGGTTTAGGATTCGGTGAGTATCCATAAACTGCATTTTCATCAACAATGGCATCTTGTAATACTTTTGGATTATCAGAAGGATTATGTTTGTATTTAAAAGTATTTTTCTTTGGTGTAATACTTATTGTCTTCCCCTTGTAAACGGCCTTTCCAGTCTGCACAAGCGAAACTATAAGCATAAGTACATTCACACCAATTTTTGCGATGCTTTCCGCAAATAATTTTGCGGCCTTCTTGAATTCATGCATGCTTGTGGCATTTTTCTTTTTTTCGAGGGCAGTTGTTAGTAGCTTTGCGCCAGCATAAACATTTGTTCCTGCTATTCCCGCACCGACAACTGCCATAAAGGCTGCAGGAATCGAGGCAACCCATAACAGCAGTATTCCTACAATTGTAGTTACAATAAGACCAAGAGGATTTCCGACGAGTTCGCTAAAAAGAGCCTCGCCCATATAATGCCTTACAAATTCAGAGAAATACTCATCTTTCTGTCTTTCGTCCAGACTGTTCCAGTCAATATCTTCATATTTATAATTAAAAAAGATTCCTTCTTGTGTCGCAAAAGTGTTCGACCATGAATTAAGAAGCAGAAAAGCAGGCACACGGATAATCATTCCGTCATAGTTCATCGTGATTATGTCAAGCGGGCTTGCCTCAATCTTTCTGTTCGTAGCCCTCGCCCGCATTCCGTATGCCTGTACTTTCGTTATGTTTATGATAATTTTTTCTCGCTCAAAACTCCCGGTCACTCTGTCGTTGCCGTCATTGTTCAATGATATGGAGTCCTTTCCGTCAGTGAAGCCTGTAGAAATAAAAATTTCCCCCAGTATGGCGAGCATCTCGTCCTTCTCGCCGCCGTTCACGCACTGGAACAGCCTGTTCAGAAACTTCCTGTCCGTTCCGATTCTCCTGACAAACGTCTGACGGTCTTCCGCCGTCAGCGACATCAGCATCCTGTTTATCCCCTGCTCCTTGTCGTCGCCCACGAACCAGCAGTCCAGGATGGACTCTATCAAGGTGGTCTTCGTGCCGAAGCTGATTCTCTCGGTCCTAAGCTCCTCGTCCGTAAATCCGTTTATTAGGTCGAGCTTTTCTGCGATGTTCGGGGATTCCTTAAGAACATCAGTTATGTCCTCAATGAGCGCAGGTGTTTCCTCCGTGAAGAGCCTCATGTCGATTTTATATGCCTTTGCGAATTCTCCGACTTTTTCGTAATACTTCCGGA
>SFOB01000100.1 GCA_004554075.1 Treponema sp. | reverse complement strand
ACTGGCAGCTGCAGGTTCGCCTGCAAAGCCCAGCGCGTGACAGACAGTGCAACAGAAATATTACCGCCCGTCGCAAGACGAGTAAGGGTGAAAAGGCAGTGTAAGAGACTACCGCAGCTTTGGTAACAAAGTTGGCTTGTAAACCTCATTCGGAGCAAGATTAAGCAGCAGTTATGTTTTCCGGGCAATACTGCGGGTAAATCGCTGGAGCTGAAGGGTAATCTTCAGTGCGGATAGATGGTTATGCCTGCTTTTCTGTTTTTACAGGAAAGTGGAGGACAGAACCCGGCTTACTGTTTCATCTGTTTTTTTATAAAAGTATTGTAAAAGTGGTGGGGAATTGAAAGCTAATTACAATATTGAAAACAGCAGCTACGCAAAAAAGAAGAGCCATCTGCTGCGAAACGTATTACACGTTGCAGTTGTGGTAGTAGTAGTGTCTGCCATTGCTTTCTCCACATATTTCGGAATCAAAAAATACCAGTCCGGTAGAATTTCAATCAAAACAATAAAAGAAGCCTGGAGCGAATACGACTATCAGAAAGTCTATGAACTTTGTAAAGTTTTTCTTCAGGACAATACCTACAACAACACAGCATTAACTTATTACAGCTATGCCTGCTTTTTCTTAGCTCAGTCTCAGACAGATACCCAGCAGGCTCAAAGCTATCTTGATGAATGTATAAACAATATTCGTGTGGCTCTTTATGAGGCAGACAAATCTCTTGTTCCTCAGCTTCAGTATATGCTGGGCCGCGCATATTTTTCTAAGAACACAATTACAACCCATTATTACGCAGACCTTGCAGTAAAATATCTTCTGCTTGCAAAAGAAAACGGCTACGAGGCAGATGATATAGCTGAATATCTTGGTCTCAGCTATGCCTCTTTAGGAATGACAATGGAAAGCATTGCCGCCTTTACAGAGGCTCTTTTAGTTCGTGAATCTGATTCACTTTTACTTTCAATTGCAGAACAATATTATAAAGCACAACAATTAAATGCTTCTGAACAATATCTATTCAGAATCATAAAAAACAGCGATAATGAAGATATAGTATTAAGAAGCCAGAATCTTCTTGGAACTATCTATATAGATAAAGAAGATTATGATGCTGCCCAGCAAGAATTTGAGAAAGTTTTAATAAAAAACGAAAATTCTGCTGACGCACATTATGGAATTGGTGTAATATATGAAAAGCAGGGAAACATAGTGAAGGCCCGTTCTGAATGGCGTAAAGCCCTTAAGATTCAGGTTAATCACCCTGGTGCCCTGAAAAAAATGTCCGAAAACTAATATTATAAAAATAGAACCGGGAGGAAATAGATGGGTTTTTTTGATAGTTTTTCAACAGATATAGGTATTGATTTAGGAACCTGTAATACCTTGATTTATGTTCGCGATAAGGGAATCGTTATTGACGAACCTTCTGTAATCGCTGTTGAAAAGGGAACAAAAAGAATTGTTGCCGTAGGTGCTGAAGCTAAGCGAATGCTTGATAAAACTCCTGGAAACATTATGGCTATCCGTCCGCTCGCAGACGGTGTAATTGCTGATATTGATTCTACTGAAAAGATGATTAAATATTTCATCTCAAAAATCATTCCACGCCATCAACTTTTCAAATCTGTAAGAATGAAGATTGGTATTCCTTCCTGCGTAACTGATGTAGAACGACGTGCAGTTATTGAAGCTGCAATGAAGGCAGGTGCTAAGGAAGTTGAAGTAATCGAAGAAAGCCGCGCCGCAGCTATTGGTGCAGATATTCCTATTTTTGAACCAGCCGGACACATGATTTGTGATATCGGTGGTGGTACTGCAGAAATCTCTGTAATCTCTCTTGGTGGTATGGTTGTTACTCACTCAATCCGCGTTGGTGGAGACAAGTTCGACGAAGCAATCGTAAAGCACGTAAAGAGTGTTCATAACCTTATTATTGGTCAGCCTGCTGCTGAACGTCTTAAGATTCAGATTGGTAATGCCGCTCCAGAAAAGACAATTGAAAAGATGGAGCTTAAGGGAACAGACGCTATTACAGGTCTTCCACGCCGCCTTGAAATTGACAGTGTAGAAGTTCGTGAAGCTCTCAAAGAGCCTGTAACAAAAATCGTTGAAGAAATTAAATCAGTACTTTCAGAAACTCCTCCAGAGCTTGCTTCTGATATCATTGAACGTGGTATCGTTATGACTGGTGGTGGTTCTATGCTCCGCGAGCTTCCAAAACTTGTTTCAAAGGAAACTGGTGTACCGGTTATTCTCGTAGAAAAACCTCTTGAATGTGTTGCCCTTGGTGCTGGAAAAGCCTTTGGCCTCTTCAAGGATATGTATTCTGAGCGAACAATTTACGACAGTCTGAACGACTAATTAAAGCTTTCTCCGGGTGGGTCTTATGCGAAGAAAGCCGAATTTTTCTTTCAGAATTAAATTTGCTGAATTTCTCCTTATAATCTATCTGCTTGCAGGTGGTATTTCTCTTGGCTTCCATACAGGCGGTTTTGTAGTAAACTTTAAGCAGATAGGATTTTCTATTTTCTCTTCTCTTGATAAGGGAGTTCATTTCATTGCAAATGGAATAGTAGATACCTTTAATGCAGTTGGTGAACTTCGCAAACTTAAAAAAGATTATAATGATCTTGTAATCAAGCTTGAAAATTATGAAGAAATGCAGCGTTCAAATGCAGACATCAGAAAAGAAAATGCCCGCTTAAAAGAACAGCTTGATTTTGCAGTTTCTCTTGATGAAAAAAATATTCCGGCTCAGATTATTGCCCGCGACCTGGACAATGCCTTTACCTATCTTACAATCAATAAGGGTAGTGTAAATGGAATCAGAAAAAACATGCCGGTTATTGCTTTCCAGAATGGAAACCAGGGCCTTGTTGGTAAGGTTGTTCAGGTAGGTACTTTTACAAGTCAGATTATTCCAATCTATAACATCAATAATATTGTTTCTGCCCGTATTCAGAATACCCGAGACCTTGGACTTGTAAACGGACTTGGAAGCCAGGATCAGCCGCTTTTAATGCAGTACATCCGTAAATCTGTAGTAGATGAATTGAGCTATGGTGATATTGTAGTTACTTCAGGTGAAAACGATAATTACATGCGCGACATTGCAATTGGTACAATAACAAAAATCACAACCCTCGATTATAACTCTTCTTTGAATATTGAGCTTACACCGATAATTGATTTTGCCCGTCTTGAAAATGTTGTCGTTGTAAATCAGAAAGAACTGAATGACCGTAAGGCAGACAAGGAGTAGGGCGTATGACAAAATCAATTCTTGTAAGTACATTCATTCTTTTGTGTGCGGTAATTCTTGAATCTTCAATTCTTTCTAACATATCATTTATTTACATTGTTCCAGACTTAGTACTCATCTGTTCAATTTATTTTTCACTTTTGAATGGAAAGATTGTCGGTGAAACTACAGGCTTTATTTCAGGCCTTCTTTTAGATTTTATTACCGGCATTCCATTTGGCTTTAACTGCATCTTCAGAACAATTATTGGATACGTAGCCGGAATCTTTGCAAAGAACGTAATTATTTCCGGATTCATTCTTCCAATGCTTTGTGTTGGAATTGGAACTATTGCAAAAACTCTTATGGTCCATCTTCTGGCCCTCCTGTTCCCTAATGTCCATATTTATATAGCTGGCATTATTTCTTATGATTTCCTTTTCGAGTTTATAGAGAATGTCCTTCTGGCTCCATTTGTATTTAAATTTTTAAGCTTCTTTAGAAAATCTCTTGTGGTAAAAACCGTAAAGGACAGTATAGACAATGATTAATTCTGAAGACAGGCTTACAAAAGGCGCAAAAATCTTCATTCTTCTCATAGTCCTGCTTCTCTTTTTTATGGTCTACATATACAAGCTCTTTTCTATGCAGATTGTACAGGGAGAACATTACCGCTCACAGTCTCAGAGACTTTCCAGTCAGATTACAGTTATCTCTGCACAGCGCGGTGAGATTTTTGACAGAAACGCTCTTCTTCCTATAGTTATTAATACAGATTCTTTTGCGGTTGAAGTTACTCCCGGTGAAATCCCTAAAGACCGCTATGATACAGTAATTCTTAAGCTTGCCCAGTATCTTGGTATAAGTAAAACAGATATTGATAAAAAGATTCCAAAGAATATGCGCCGTTCTTATTCTTCGGTTACTGTAAAATCTAATGTTCCTTTTACAGTTATTTCTAATATTGCAGAAAATAAGATAGATCTTCCTGGTGTTTCCTGGGTTTCAAAACCTATCCGTAACTATCAGCATACAGGCTCTATGTCTCACATCGTAGGTTACGTTGGTGATATCAACCAGTCAGAAATGACTGTTCTCTACAATCAGGGATATAAAGAAACAAGTATTGTCGGTAAAACCGGAATTGAAAAACAGTATGATTCACTTCTCCAGGGTAAGGAAGGTCGTGAAATGTCTACCGTTGATGTTCATGGCCGAATTATTTCCGACACTCCGATTGTTGTTCCTCCGGAAATGGGAAAGAGCCTTGTTCTCACAATTGACAGTGATATTCAAAAGCTTGTAGAAGAAGCTCTTGGGGAGCGAGTTGGTGCTTCTGTTGTATTAAAACCATCTACAGGCGAAGTACTTGCTATGGTATCATACCCATTCTATGACTCAAACATCTTCAGTTCAGATGATATGGGTATTGAATATGCTAAGCTTTTGAAAGATAATTCAAAACCACTTTTGAATCGTGCCGTTCAGGTTTCATATCCTCCGGCTTCTACATTCAAAATCATTATGTCTGCTGCGATGCTTCAGGAAAATGCATTTCCGGCAGCAAAGAAAATTGAATGTAAGGGTGTTATGGTTTATGGTGGCCGTAAATTCCACTGTCACGTTCATGAACCTGGCCATGGCTGGCTTGATATGAAAAATGCTATGGCTCAGTCATGCGACGTTTATTACTGGACTGTCGGCCGAGATCACCTTGGTATTGAAAAAATTGCTTCTTATGCCCGTGAGTTTGGTTTTGGTAAAAGCTCTCAGATAGACTTGCCTAACCAGGTTGCAGGACAGGTCCCAACTGCTGAATGGAAGCAGAAAAAATATCATGAACCATGGCTTGGTGGAGATACAATGTCCTGCTCAATTGGTCAGGGTTATATGGAAGCAACTCCACTGCAGCTTGCAAACATGGTTGCCATGGTTTGTAATGAAGGCGTTATTTATAAACCTCATCTTCTTAAGGAAGTTAGAGACCCTGTATCAGGTGAAGTTATTGATGAAGTAAAGCCTCAGGTACTTACAGAATCAACAATTGATAAGGATGTATGGAAGCAGATTCAGGAAGCCATGCGTTATACAGTTACAGACGGTACACCTCAGTATCCAATGCATAACAAGATTGTGCAGATTGCCTGCAAAACCGGTACTGCCGAAGTTGAACCTTACAGTAATCCAAACCGCAAGGATGAACAGAGCTGGCACTCATGGCTTGTTGCTTATGCTCCTTATGATGCACCTCCGGAAGATCAGATTTGTGTTGCCACAATTGTTGAGGCATGTAATAAATGGGAATGGTGGGCTCCTTATTGTACAAACATAATCATTCAGGGAATCTTTGCAAACCAGACCTGTGAAGAAGCAACTAAAGCGCTTGGCTTCTCATATCTTACAAAAACCCGCGGTAGACAGGATTAGGAGAGGGGAGTATGAAGAATAAATTCTTTTCAATGTTCGATTATCTTCTGATTCTTGTTGTACTTACACTGGTAGCTCTTGGTGTAATGTTTATTTATTCTTCCAGCATTAACTCTGCTGGTGTCCGCGTAACAAACGAATATATCAAACAGATTATCTGGGCTTCTATAGGTTTTGTAATTATGATTGCAATTACAATCTATGATTACAGAAGAACAGAGTCTCTTTCAATTTATGGCTTTATTGGTCTTTTAATACTTCTCGTATATACCAGAATTTTCGGCCGCTATGTAAACGGTGCAAAAAGCTGGATTGGTATTGGTGAGTTTGGAATTCAGCCTTCTGAATTCGGAAAAGTATTTTACATCTTATACCTGGCCCGAATTCTGGACGATACAGCAAATGGAGATCAGCTTAAACGATTCTTCCTGGCAACTGGTGTAATGCTTCTTCCGATGGGTCTCATCCTTATTCAGCCGGATCTTGGAACCGCATCTGTATATCTTCCAATCTACTTTATAATGTGTTTCATTGCCGGAGTTCCACTCAGATACATCGGCTACATTTTCCTCTTTGGTGTATTTACGATTTTCTTTGCCGTCCTGCCTGTATGGAATTCAGAGATTGCAGTCTCTCCACTTGCAGTTATTTCTATCCTTACAAATATGCGCCTTAGAATGCTTCTGATTTTCGCATTCCTTATCATTACGCTTCTGGGATATGTAATCAGACGTTATCTTCATGGTCCTCGCTATATTCACTGGATTATTTATTTTACTTCGATCATAGCTCTTTCTCTCGTTTTCTCTCTGGTTCTCGGAAAAGTTCTTAAAGACTATCAGATTATGCGTCTTATCATCTTTATGAATCCAAATAAAGATCCTCAGGGCGCCGGCTGGAATATCATTCAGTCAAAGGTTGCAATTGGTGCCGGAGGTGTCGTTGGTAAAGGCTATCTTATGGGAACCCAAAGCCATTACCGCTTTTTGCCTCAGCAGAGTACAGACTTTATCTTTAGTATTTTGTCAGAAGAGTTCGGCTTTTTAGGCGGCATCCTTGTATTCCTTCTTTATCTAGTAATTCTATTAAAGATTCTTTATATTATCCGTAAATGCGTAAACCGCTATGGTTCATATATCTGTGCCGGAATATTCGGAATGTTTGCCTTCCATTTCTTTATCAACGTAGGAATGGTAATGGGCATAATGCCAATCACTGGTATCCCATTGATCTTCCTGTCCTACGGTGGTTCATCACTTCTCACAGCCATGATCTGCGTCGGCCTGGTCATGAACATTAATTACAGAAAAGCGGAATTGAAGTAGCCTAAAATACAATATCCATAAAAAATGGCCTGCGAAAGCAGGCCATTTTAGATTCGAATGTTTAAGTTTTATTTAGCAGCATCAATTACTGCATAGAATGCAGGCTTTGGAGTGTAGGTCCATTTTTTATCATCTGGCTTGGTGAAAAGGAGAGGGTACTGGTCGCAGTTTCCTAGCCACTTTTTCTGGTATTCCATGTTGAGCCAGGTGTGTTCGTCGTTTAAGCCCCAGATTGTGATGCTTTCTACACCATGCTTTGAAGGTGTTTTTCTAAGTTTAATATAAACCTGGAAGAAAGCCTTGTAAGCATCTGCAAGACTGTTGAACTGTTTTCCGTTTACACCTACCACATCTTTTTCTTTGTTGTAACTATTCCAGGTACCAATATCAAGCTCTGTAATCTGAACATCAAGGCCTTTTGCAATAAAGTCTGTTATTTCTTTTTCTACAGCTGCAGCAGAGTTTTTTACACTGTGGTGAGACTGAAGTCCCATAGCATCAAGGCGGGTAGGGAGAACTGCATCATCTTTATGTGAAAGAATCAGATCAACTACACGAAGCTGTTTTGCATGCTTGTCGCTTGTAGAAGTTCCATAGATTCCGCCGTAATCGTTGTAAACAAGTTTTACATCCTTTGGAGCATACTTATTTGCATATTTGAATGCATCAACAAGGAAGTCTCCGTTTTTATAAACTGAATACCATTTAGAACCATCTGTACGGAGCCAGTTAGCACCACCATCAGGAGTTGCTTCATTGAATACGTCCCAGGCCCAGATAATATGCTTTCCGTTATTGTTTTTCTTTTCCCAGCTATCAACTCTTTCCAAAACAGTTTTTATATACCATTCAAGACGAGCTTCCATTTCTTCACGGCTTACAAGACCTTTTGCTTTATCATAATCTTTGCAGAAAAATCCATCTTCTGTCTGAGAATGCCAGCCCAATGTGTGGCCACGCATCTGAAGGCCATTTTTCTTACAGATAGCAAGAATATCATCAATTCGCTGAAGCCCGTTAAGCACAGGTGTTTTTATTGTAACGCCGTTCGAAGCAGTAAAAGTTCCATTAGTTTTTGGTGTGTTTCCCCACCATGCCATTACAAACTGAGGCTTAAACTCGTTTCCCATAGTTATCTGGTTAGCGTGTTTTGCAAGACCTTTCTGAACTTCATCATAATAAAGTTCCTGTTTAGTTCCCCAGTTAGTACCAAAGTTTCCATATTCAACTGCAAAACCTACATGTTCAAAGTATTTTTCATAGGTTTTACTAAAAGATGGAACAGATGGATCAAGCCAGTCTGCAGCAGATAAGAAACTGAAAGAAGAAAGAAGCAGTAGACTAGTAATAATAGTTTTGAGTTTTTTCATGATTAATACTCCTGAAATTTATCTTAAATAAAGGATAAATTAAATTAATCAATCTATAAATAGGGGATTATTCTAAAGAGATTTCTCTTATATTTTCAAATATAAAACTGAAAAGGGAAAATTCCTTATGGTGAAAAACATATTATTACTTTTATTATTTTTATAGGTTTAAGAGAGAGATTCGTACAAGGAGTCCAATTATATGAAGAAA
>SFOB01000306.1 GCA_004554075.1 Treponema sp. | reverse complement strand
TTCTCTGTCTGAGAGGTATGGCTCAGGTTTGTAATCGCTCCAAGAATTGTTGGAGCGATTACAACCAAAGCAGCGGTTACGAGGTTTGAAATGAGAAGAATCAAAAAGTTCTCTTTTAGCTTTTTTATCATTGCAACTGTACTATTTTCGAGTTTTATGAATGCAAAGTTAGAGAGAAATCTTCTATTTACTACTATTTAGCACCAATAAAATGACCGCCTTAAACACTATTTATATTTCTCAGTTTCAGCGTTTTACATATTGATTTTGCTTTCACTTTTTTGCTTTGTTTATATCTTCTTTTCGGTTAGTTTCTGTTTGATTATTCTCACTTTCTGTTATTTGCAATCCGTCTTTCACATTCGTTAACGTAATTCTGTTGGCTGCTTCGCGTGTTTTGGGGTCTGCATGTGATGCGTATATCTGTGTTGTGCTCACATTCTTATGATTGAGCAGATGCTGTACTGTATAGATGTCTGTACCCATTTCGAGCTGCAGTGAAGCATAAGTATGGCGGAAGCAATGAAAGGTGATGTGCTTGGTGATTCCAGACGCTTTAAGCCATTGCTGCATTACTCCGTAAGTCATAGACCTGCTGAAACCTTCAAACACATATTCGTCAGTAGTTTTGGGCATGATAAGTGCATAAGCATCTTCTCCAATAGGAACCTTCGTTTGTCTCTTTGTTTTCACACATTCAAAATCCAGATAGTGCCCACCATCTGCATAGCTACAAACATTATTCCATTTGAGGTTGAGTATATCACTGATACGCAGTCCGCTCAGGCAGGAGAACAGAGCAGCTTTCCGAACAACAGGCTCAGAGCATTCTGTGTTATAAAGTCTCCTGACTTCTTCCAATGAGAGACTTTGCTTTACAGGCGGCGTACAAGGTATGTTATCTAACAGACTTGCAATATCGTCGGTAAAACGTCTTTCACGATAAGCCTTCGTCAAGACTTGCTTGAATATATTCCAATAGGCGGAAGCCGTGTTTCTTGATAAAGGCTTATTGACAATGTTTCTACCTCTTGACGATACTTTTGTATCAAGAAGATATTCCTTATACTTGTTACAGTACACCACATCAAGCATCTCAAAAGTACATTTGCCCTTGCAAAACTTCTCGAATTGTTTATACGCAGCATCACATTTTGCAAAGTTCCTGTTCACCATTTCTTTGAAATAGATCAGAAAATCTTCTTTAAGCCTGTCTTGATTAAAGAAGTCGTACTTCTCGTTAATTACATCAATGAACACTCTACAACGGATGGCTTCTGCCTTTGAGAGGATGATTTCATTGTACTGCTTCTGCTGGGCATTGGTTGGATTGGCATAGATATACAAGCCAAGTGAGCGACGACGAATTAACTCCATCGTCTCAGGGTCTCTGTACCCGGGCCAGAAGTCCAGGAACAGGGATTTGGTTCCGTTGCGCCTATCTCGCATTCGGAGTTTGACAGATTTACATACTTGCATATTGTTTTATTATTATTATTATTTGTTTTTGATGCAAAATTCCTAAATGATACAATATTGACCTCAGTAAAGAGAAAGTAAATCGTACTAATCAAGAGTAATTGATAGTAAATCGTCTTTTGAAAGACGTTTTTCCATCAATCTGTCGAACTCTTCTTTTCTGAAATATATGCATTTCTTCTTCTTTACTTTTGTGATTTTATAGCGTTTTACATAATAATGAACTATATCTTTTGATAAATGATACTTCTTCATTGCCTCCTCGACAGTGTAATATCGTTCGCGACCATCAAAATCTCCATTTTTCACTTGTTCGATATGCTGTTTAGAATAGTAGGTAGTACCATACTCCACCTTTGCGGGAATTTGATGGCGGTAGATAAAGGAGCGTACAGCTTCTGCTGTCATCTTATATGTTGAACGCATCTCTTCCGGTGTAATCCAGTCTGTAATTTCTGAATAGTTGTTCTTCAAATTATACAGCACATCTATGGCTTTCTTCTCATAGAAGTTGAATCCTTTGAGTGCAATCTTTGGCGTTTTATGCTCCCTGGTCATTACACCTACATGTTTAACTCCCACCTTGAACATCTCTGCAACCTCTTCAGTTGAATAATAGCCATCTGGGG
>SFOB01000305.1 GCA_004554075.1 Treponema sp. | reverse complement strand
TCGGTGTAAACAATAGAAATTTAGCTGATTTCACTGTTGATATCAATAATAGCGTTAATTTACGTAGATTAGTTAGTGATGATATATTGTTCATTTCTGAAAGTGGAATTAAAACAGCTGAAGATGTAAGGAGATTGAAGGAAAACAATGTTGATGCAGTTTTGATTGGCGAAACCTTAATGAGAAGTGATGATAAAAAAGCTATGATTGCGGAGTTAAAGAATGGTTAAGCTTAAGGTTTGTGGAATGAGAAGGTCTGAAGATATAGAAATGGCAAATAGTTATAAGCCAGATTACATTGGATTCGTTTTTGCTGAAAGTCCACGTAAAGTCTCATATAATCAGGCTAAAGAATTGTCCGGTCTTTTAAGTGAAGATATTGTTCCTGTAGGGGTGTTTGTAAATGAGCATATGAAACTCATTGTAGACTTGTTCAAGGATGGAATAATAGAAATGGCTCAGCTTCATGGAGATGAAGATGAAAAGTATATAAGGGATCTAAAAGATAAATCAATTGAAGAAACTGGAAAACAAATACCTGTTATAAATGCAATTGAAATAAAAGAAGGTGCTGATTATGATGATGAGTTATTGAAGTGGCGAGATTCAGCATCTGACTATTTTATATTAGACAGTGGAAAAGGCTCTGGAAAAACATTCGACTGGAGTCTTATAGATAAAGAGAGTGAATTCTTTAAAAATTCCATTTTTCTAGCGGGAGGTTTAAACAGTGAAAACCTGGCTTTAGCTATTGGGGAATTCAATCCATTTGCAGTTGACTTAAGCAGTTCCGTTGAAACGGATGGATTTAAGGATGAAAAGAAAATCAAGAAAATCATTGAAATTATGGAAAATTATAGATAATATATTATTACTAATAAATATTTGAATTTTATAATGAGATAGAATTGGAGATAAAATATGAGCAGAGGACGATTTGGAGTTCATGGTGGCCAATACATGTCTGAAACATTGATGAATGAACTCCTGAACTTGGAAGAGCAATATAATCATTTTAAGGAAGATCCTGAATTTGTAGAGGAATTAAACACTCTATTGAAGGAATATGCAGGAAGACCTTCATTATTGTATTATGCAAAGAGAATGACCGAAGATCTCGGTGGAGCAAAGATTTACCTCAAGCGTGAAGACTTGAACCATACTGGAGCTCATAAAATAAACAATGTGCTTGGTCAATGTCTTTTGGCTAAAAAGATGGGAAAGACCAGAGTCATTGCAGAGACAGGTGCAGGTCAGCATGGAGTGGCTACAGCTACTGCAGCAGCATTATTGGGTATGGAATGTGAGGTCTTCATGGGTGAAGAGGACACCAAGCGTCAAGCATTGAATGTATTTAGAATGGGACTTCTCGGAGCTAAAGTGCATACTGTAACAACCGGTTCGAAAGTGCTTAAGGATGCAGTGAATGATGCATTCAGAGAATGGATTTCAAGAGTTGATGACACTCACTATGTAATTGGTTCAACAATGGGTCCTCATCCATTCCCAACAATTGTAAGGGATTTTCAAGCGGTAATCAGTGAAGAGATAAAAGAACAGATATTGGAGCTTGAAGGCAAATTGCCAGATATGGTCATTGCCTGTGTTGGTGGTGGAAGCAATGCTATGGGTGCATTCTATAATTTCCTGGAAGATGAGGAAGTAAAGCTTGTTGGTGTGGAAGCTGCAGGAAAGGGAATTGACACTAAATTTCATGCAGCAACAATTGCTAAAGGGGAGCTTGGAATTTTCCATGGGATGAAATCTTATTTCTGTCAAGGAAACTATGGTCAGATTTCTCCAGTTTACTCTATCTCTGCAGGACTTGATTACCCTGGAATCGGTCCAGAACATGCTTATTTGCATGATATTGGAAGAGCAGAATATGTTTCAGCAACTGATGATGAAGCAGTTGAGGCATTTGAATACTTATCAAGAATGGAAGGAATCATCCCCGCTATTGAATCATCACATGCAATAGCACATGCCATGAGAATTGCAGGTGATATGGATAAGGATGATATAATTGTCATCAATGTATCAGGCCGTGGAGATAAGGATGTGGCAGCTATTGCTCGTTATAAAGGAGTTGAATTATACGAATAATTGTAGGAGTGTTTGAAAT
>SFOB01000304.1 GCA_004554075.1 Treponema sp. | reverse complement strand
AATCATTGCAATACTCGTAGCTGCAGATAGGCTTCAGAAATTAAAAGGATCAAAAATTCTTATTTTAGCTCCAAGTAAACCATTAACCATACAGCATGAAGAAAACTTCAAGCACTTTTTAAATGTTCCTTGCACCTCAATTACAGGGGCTGTAAAAACAGATGAAAGGGAAAAGCGATGGAGAGAGTCACAGGTTATTTGTGCAACACCGCAAACCGTTGAATCAGACTTATTGAATGAAAGATACAGTTTAGATGATGTTTCCCTTATTGTTTTTGATGAGTGTCACCATGCAGTAGGTTCCTATTCCTACGTTTATCTTGCTTCAAGATACGTCAAGGAATGTCAAAATCATCTTATTTTAGGACTTACCGCTTCTCCAGGACACGATAAGAGCAAGATCAAGGAAGTTTGTGAAAACCTTTTCATTCAGGATATCACTATCAAGACTGAAGAGGATCCTGATGTAAAGCCATATTTCAATCCAATCAATATCGACTGGATAAAGGTTGAAATGGGTCCAAGGCTCGAAAAAATCAGAGATTTGGTAAACAAGGCATTAAAGGTTCGTCTCAAAGGACTTAAGGATTTGGGAATCATCAACACAGTGTCTGTAAACAAGAGAGACATATTGAAGGCAAGGTCTAGGGTTCAAAGGAAAATAGGGCAATCTGTAAATCCTCCTAAGGAGTGTTTCCAAGCAATATCCCTTCTTTCTGCAGTAATCAATTTGCAGCATGCATTGGGATTATTGGAAAGCCAAGGGGTGGCTCCATTCAATGACTATGTAGGTAGGCTCAGAAAGAAAACTACAAGAGCTGCAAAGAATATCTTGCTTGATCCAAACTTTTCAAAAGCAGTTTATCTTGCAAAAGAGGCAGAGGAATATGGTCTTGAGCATCCAAAGATGAAAAAGCTCATAGAACTCCTTAAGATCGAACTTGGTATGGATGGCCAGACAAGATTGAAATCCTTAAGAGATGATGGAGAGGATAAGGAAAGTCCAAAAATCATAGTGTTTACACAATTTAGAGACACTTTAGACATGATTCATGAAAGATGTGAGAAGGAAGGCATCAAAAGTGTTAGATTCTATGGTCAAGGAACCAGTGACGGAAAGAAAGGACTAACTCAAAAAGAGCAGAAAAACATCATTAAATCATTCAAGACAGGAAATTACGATGTTTTGATTTCAACAAGTGTTGCAGAAGAGGGTATTGATATCCCTGCAGTTGATTTGGTTATTTTATATGAACCGGTTCCATCTGAAATCCGTATGATACAAAGAAGAGGAAGAACTGGACGTAAATCATCTGGTAGGATGAAGGTATTGATAACCAAAAAGACAATAGATGAAGGATATTACTGGACCAGCGTTAGAAGGGAGTCCAGAATGAAGACACAGCTTGCAACACAGGAAGCGATTGAAGAGCTAAAGCTTAATGCTGCTGAAAAGATTGAAGCAGAACGTACAGCTAAGATCTTAGGCAAAAGGGAAAAATCAATTGTAGAGGACCCGGTCACTTCAGACATGGAAGATTCATTGGAAGAGGAAGTCAGTGATGAGGATATTGAAGAAATTGATTTGGAAAACGAGAATAAAAGCAAGTTGAAAGAGCTTAAGGAAAAGGAAGCTAAAGAGGAACAGGATTTAGAGGATGCCATTTATGAGGAGCTTACTAGTCCTCAAAACCAGGAATTGGTTGTTTATGTTGATACAAGAGAAGGAAACTCAAAAGTCATTAGGGCATTGGATACCATTGGCGTAAAGGTTAAAGTCAATACAATGGCTGTTGCAGATTATCAAGTAAGTGAAGAGGTTGCAATAGAGAGAAAAACCGCTAAAGACTTTGTAGATTCCATTGTCGATAAGAGATTGTTCAAGCAGGCAAGAATGATGATGGAAGAGTTTAAAAAGCCAATCATGATTCTTGAAGGGGATGATTTCTACTCAGGATTCATCAATCCAAATGCTATAAGAGGGGCAATGACATCAATTGCACTTGATTACGGAATCAGCATCATTCCAACAAGAACTGCAGAAGACACAGCTGCAATGCTTAAGAGAATTGCAATCAGAGAGCAAAAAGGCGAAAAGCGCAGCATTCAAATCAGGACTGAAAGAAAACC
>SFOB01000099.1 GCA_004554075.1 Treponema sp. | reverse complement strand
GAGCAATATCTTTACGCCGTTTTGAAGTTTCACAGCCTCTCTCAATTATCACAGGTTTTACGCCAGATTCAGAGCAGCTTAAGATCAGCCGCACAACAATGCAGAGCCAGCTGGAAAGTTTTGATGAGTCTTATAAGCGAATCCTGAATCCACATATTTACAAGGTATCGCTTACAGAAAAACTGATGGAATTGAAGAAGGATTTCATTGAGAAGAATATCCGTTAACGAAGTCTGCGGTGGTTGAGTGACACGAAGTGTCGTATCGAAACCACTGCAGAACTCGACAATGGTGGTTTCGATACGCCTGCGGCTACTCAACCACCGTATTTACGGCAAATAAAGCGGCTGAATATTGCGCATCGAAGCAAACAGCCGCTCTTTTTTTGCCTGGTCACCATCAGTCAAAGCCTCAAGCTTTGCCCTGGCTCCTTTTCGTCCTGAATTATCCTGATAGTCACAGGTACAAGTATAGCCCGCATAGCCGCCCTGCTCTGCTTCAGCAATCAGCCTTTCCACACTGACATAACAAAGAGGCCTTATTACAGTAACCGGAAAATTATCATACTTAAGCCGTGGTGGCATGCTTGCAAGTTCGCCCTTATTGAGCATGTTCATAATCAGTGTTTCGAGAATATCATCCATATGATGGCCAAGGGCAATTTTGTTATAACCGTTTGAAATAGCATAATTCAAAAGTTCTGTTCGGCGCTGGGTAGAACACCACCAGCAGCTCATCTTCTGCCCCGGCTTTACACGCTCAAGTACGTTTACATTCAACTGCTCAAAAGGAACGCCCCACTGCCCGAACAAATCAGCAATACCTTCAGGAAAATCCGGTGCAAAATCACTTTTGATAAAAAGAGCCTTATATTCAAAAGCACAGTCGGGCCGGCGCGCTCTGTCAGAAAAATATTTTATAAGTGCAGTAGAGTCTTTACCACCGCTGGCACCTATAAGAATGCGGTCGCCTTTTTCTATGAGATGATAATCAAAAACTGCCTTGTCTATAAGACTGGAAAGCCTGGGTTGTTTTTTCATATTTATCAAGAACTCGCTTAATTTTATTATGAGCCGTTTCCGGCAACGGCAACAGCGCATACCTACAATTGAGGAACCGTTAAAAAAAATTGTGCGACAGCGCAATTTTTTAGGTTCATCCTCAAAATGGTTCGCCGCGAGACTAGCGAGCGGCGGCTACGGCTTGCAGTAGCATGTGCGGTTATAAAAAAAGAGCTCCGTTTATTTACGGAGCTCTCATATTATTTTAAGTAGAATTAGAAACTACCTGCAACAGCAACCGCACATGCTACTGTACAACCAACCATAGGGTTGTTACCCATTCCCATGAAGCCCATCATTTCTACGTGAGCTGGTACTGATGAAGAACCTGCGAACTGTGCATCTGAGTGCATACGTCCGAGAGTATCAGTAAAGCCGTAAGAAGCTGGACCTGCAGCCATGTTATCCGGGTGAAGTGTACGACCTGTACCACCACCAGAAGCTACAGAGAAGTATTTCTTACCAGCAAGGAGACGCTCCTTCTTGTAAGTACCTGCAACAGGGTGCTGGAAGCGAGTTGGGTTTGTTGAGTTACCAGTGATAGATACATCAACATCCTCGTGCCACATAATTGCAACACCTTCGCGTACATCGTCAGCACCGTAGCACTTTACGATAAGGCGGTCTGGATTAGATCCGTATGGAACTTCCTTTACAACCTTAAGAGCCTTGTCTGTACCTTCTCCGTTGAAATAGTCGAATTCTGTCTGAACGTATGTGAAGCCGTTGATGCGTGAAATAATCTGAGCAGCGTCTTTTCCAAGACCGTTCAAGATAACGCGGAGCTTGTTCTTGCGAACCTTGTTAGCGTTAGCAGCAATCTTAATAGCACCTTCAGCAGCAGCGAAAGATTCGTGTCCTGCGAGGAATGCGAAGCACTGTGTTTCTTCTGAAAGAAGACGTGCACCGAGGTTTCCGTGTCCAAGACCAACCTTGCGGTCATCAGCTACAGAACCTGGCAAACAGAATGCCTGGAGTCCCTTACCGATGTTAGCAGCAGCTGCAGAACCAGTTTTGTCACCAGTTTTTTCAGCTTCTTTGATTGCGATTGCAGATCCGAGTACGTATGCCCATTTAGCATCCTCGAAACAAATCTGCTGTGTAGACTGACAGATTTCATATGGATCGAAACCACGAGCCTTACAAAGGTCGCGAGCTTCGTTCAAACCAGCCTCACCTTCTTTAAAACCATATTCTTTAAGAGCCTTATTCACCTGAGGAATGCGGCCTTCAAAATCTTCAAATAATGCCATAATTCTATTCCTCCTGTGACCTATTCTTTACGTGGGTCGATTAACTTAACCATACCCTGATCTGCAGTTACACGACCATAGTGTGTACGTGCACCTGCAATAGCTTCTTCAGCTGGTTTTCCAGCCTTGAGAGCGTCCATCAATTTACCAAAGTTGATACAGTTGTAACCGATAATCTGATTGTCCTTATCGATTGCACAAGTCTCAACATAACCTTCTGTCATTTCGAGGTAGCGAGGACCTGTTTTGCGTGTAGCAAACATTGTACCTACCTGAGAGCGGAGGTTCTTTCCGAGGTCTTCAAGAGAAGCACCAACTTTAAGTCCGTCCTTAGAGTAAGCAGACTGTGAACGACCGTAAACAATCTGGAGGAAGAGTTCGCGCATAGCTGTGTTGATAGCATCACAAACAAGGTCAGTGTTCAAAGCTTCAAGAACAGTTTTTCCGATAAGGATTTCTGAAGCCATAGCAGCTGAGTGAGTCATACCAGAACAACCGATAGTCTCAACCAATGCTTCTTCGATGATACCTTTCTTGATGTTCAAAGAAAGCTTACAAGCTCCCTGCTGTGGTGCACACCAACCGATACCGTGTGTGAATCCAGAAACATCTTCAATTTTCTTAACCTTTACCCATTCTCCTTCTTCAGGAATAGGTGCTGGTCCATGATATGCGCCTTTAGCCAAAGGACACATATGCTCCACTTCTGCAGTGTATGTCATGTTTTGCTCCTATAAATTCATCGTGACATAAGCCCGATGATAATTTAAAATTTTGACATTATAAAATATCATTTTTTAAGGAATATTACAATATTTCAAAATATATACACTTTTTATTTTGCTTTATTTACTTTCTTACTATATAATGTATTAATCAGTTAAAAATTGTTATCCCTAAAACTATTTATAAGGATGACAGATTGAAAAATAAAAAAAAATTTCGCCAGTTTTTTTATGAAAGCTTTATAATGGACAAAAGCCTTAAAGCTGGACTAATATCAAAAAATTTACACCGCCTCGCCCAGCTTGAACAGATTCTTTTTTCATTTGGTTTTATTATGTCTATTGTTACTATAATCCGTTATGGTACAGACTTAAAAAATCATCTTTTTGAATTATTCTATTATTTAGCTTATATTCTTACAAGCGTACATGTACTTCTTGTATCAATGCATACAAAACATCATCCTGAATGGCCTACCTGGAGACGAAATCAGCCGACTTATATAGCTATTTTTGAAGTTCTGATTCTTAGCATCATTGTACTTTATCAATCAACAAATCCTATCAGTCCTTACACGGTTTATACTAATGTCTGTATTATCGCAATTGTAATGCTTTCTGTTGAACCGGTATTCTTTATTACTCTTTTGTTTCTTTTTTCATTTATTATCATTTACAGGCTCTGGTCTCACGGAGATATTTTTATTGCCCTTAATATTTTATTAACAACAATAGTTATTTCTGCCCTGACGCTCTTTAAGTGGAACTCGCTGATAAAAGAGTTTAGGCTTGAAAAAATTCGCGATACCCATCTGGAAACAATGGAAAAAGAACTTGAACTGGCAGCTTTTGTACAGGAAAGTTTTTCAAAAAGGAAGATGCCAGAGCTGGAAAGCTATGATATTGCTTATTACAGTAAGGCTATGGCTGGCGTTTCCGGAGATATGTATGATTTTTATACTGATGATGAAGTGCTGGAAGGAGCAGGTATTTTTGATGTGTCTGGTCACGGTATTGCATCCGGTCTTGTTACGATGCTTGTACGAAATATCTTTCAGCAGGAATTTCATCAGAATGAAGAAAAAGAATTATACGAAGTAATGGAAATCATAGACAAACGCATCAGGGTGGAAAAAAGGAATATTGAAAACTATCTTACAGGTATTCTTCTGCGCATGAAAGGAAATACTATAGAGCTAGTAAATGCCGGTCATCCCTGCCCTATTCTGTATCGAAAAGAAAGCGGAGAATGTGACTACTTTGATGCAGACCATAAATATTCAAGTACTGTTATAGGGCTTTCTTCAATTGATTCTTTTTTTCAGCAGACTAGTTTTGAAATGAAGTCGGGTGATGAAATCATTTTGTTTACAGATGGTATAAAAGAAGCTATGAATACTACTCATGATGAATATGGAAGTTCACGATTCATAGAGTCTGTAAAGAATGCTGTTATTCAGCCTTTTGGAAATCAGATACCTTCTGTTCTGGCTGATATAAATCATTTTACCAATAATGCAGAACAATCGGATGATATTACAATTGTAATTATCCGCAAAAAATAGGAAGAAAAATGAGAAAGTTGAAAAAAACAAAATCTCATTGTAAAATTATTTGATTAATATGGAAGGACATAAAAACAACATATTTATCCGTTTCCGCGATTATATGACTACCAAATATAAGGCTCCTGAAGAATGTAAGCTTTTAATGGCCGAAAGAAATCTTATTACTATGGTCAAGGCTCAGGTAATGCTGATTATTATGGGTATTTATGGCCTTATTTCTATTCTTGTAGCAAATAAAGGAAATTATATTTCTTCAATACCAAGATTTATTTATTTTGGTGAATATATAGTTTTTGGTCTTTTGTGTATATTCTCTTCTGCAAAACTTAAAAAAATCACTTTTGCCCGTTCTACTGTTAAAATGATTCCTACTTATTTTCTTTTCACATACCTTATGGCCTACCCTATGTTCATATTGTATTACGAAAAGAATACTTTTAATGCTATGGTTGTTTATGCCTGCGTTACCGTAAACTTCCCGGTCTTTTTTGATATTTCACCAGTGGTATATACTCCTGTAGTAATTATTGCTTCTATAGCCCTGCTCCCTCACATCAAAGAAGAATACAATATGTTCATTGTAATGGATTCTGTTATCTTCGTTCTTATTCTTTACTTTCTTTCTTTCAAGAGATGGGCAACAGAAAAAGATAACTTTCTCCACCACCGCAGTGAGCATGAATATAAAGAAAATATTGAAAACGAACTCCGTCTTGCTCAGGTAGTTCAGCAGAGTTTTTTCAAGCATAACGAAACTATTTATGAAGACTGGGCTATTTCTTACTATAATAAACCTATGGCCGGTGTTTCAGGAGACTTTCTTGATATTTACAGCACAGGAAATGAACTGGAAGGTATTGGTATTTTTGATGTATCAGGACACGGAATTGCCTCTGGTCTTGTTACCATGCTTGTAAAGAACATCATATTCCAGGAATTCAACAACGGAAAGAGCGATAAGCTTAAATCTATCATTGACCGAATTAATATCCGCTATATAAAGGAAAAAGGAAATATTGAAAATTACCTTACCGGTATTCTTACCCGCCTAGATGGTAATAAAGTTGAGTTTATAAATGCCGGACATTCCATGCCAATTTATTACAGTGCAAAGAATGATTCTGCTGATTATCTAAATGATGATAATACTGCCTTTGGCGCAATCGGACTTCCAGACCTGCCAACAAACTTTATTTCGCATACTGTAGAAATGGAGCGTGGTGATGAATTGATTTTCTTTACTGACGGTGCTACAGAAGCAACTAATTCAGATGGTGATGATTTTGGAAAGGAAAGATTATTAAAGTCGATTTTCAGAAATGCAGACAGGCCTCTTACAACGCAGGTAAACTGCATTGTAAGTGACATTCTCACCTTCATTGGCTCGGAGCCAAGGAAGGATGATATTACTATTATTATTCTTAAAAAGAAGTAAACTATTCAGTAGGACGCTTTTTCAGGTTCTTGCTTTCTGCAATTGCCTGGCCCTCGCCTACAGTCTGCTCCATCATAGCGCGAACCTTAAGTGGAAGTCCTGCAAGGGTAATGAAGCCCTGAGCATCCTTATGATTGTAAAGTTCACCAGTTGTGAATGAAGCGATTGATTCGTTGTAGAGGCTGTACTTAGAACCAGAACCTGCACCACGAATTGCACCCTTCACTACCTTAACCTTTGCCCAACCAGTTACAGTTTCTTCTGCCTTGTCCATGAATGCCATGCAGGAATCCATAAGAGTTGTGAACCACTTTCCTTCGTAAATAAGCTCTGCCATACGGAGGCTTACCTGCTGCTTGTAGTGGTAAGTTTCGCGGTCGAGACAGATATGATCCATCATTCTGTGAGCGAAGTAAAGGATAGCTCCACCCGGTGTTTCGTAAACACCACGGCTCTTCATACCAACAAAGCGGTTTTCACAGATATCAACAAGACCAACACCGTTGCGTCCGCCGATTACGTTGAGTTCGTTTAAGAGGTCAAGAGCCTTCATCTTCTTGCCGTTAAGTCCTACTGGAATACCCTTTTCAAAGTCGATAGTTACATATTCACCGTCGTTTGGAGCTTCTTCTGGAACTGTTGTATTTTTAAGCATGTGCTTGTAGTTTGGCTCGTTTTCTGTCTTCTCGAGCTCGAGACCTTCGTGGCTGAGGTGCCAGATGTTCTCGTCGCGTGAGTAAGACTGATCTTTTTTCATTGGAACTTCTAGACCGCGGTCTTCGAGATATTTGATTTCTGCTTCGCGGCTGTCCATATTCCATTTGTCATCGCGCCATGCAGCAATTACTTTAATATCTGGAGCAAAAGCCTTGATTGCAAACTCAAAGCGAACCTGGTCATTTCCTTTACCTGTAGCACCGTGACAGATTGCAACTGCTTTTTCCTGGCGTGCATATTCTACAAGGATTTTTCCGATAAGAGGACGTGCAGTTGATGTTCCAAGAAGATATTCATCCTCGTAAACTGCATTAGCCTTAAGAGCTGGCCAGATGTATTCTTCAATATATTCCTGACGTGCATCTACAACGTAACATGCGCTTGCACCTGTTTTGAGGGCACGTGATTTGATTGCTTCCCAATCATCTCCCTGTCCAACATCAATACAAACAGCGATTACATCGTAATCATAGTTTTCTTTAAGCCATGGAATGATTACTGTAGTATCAAGTCCACCTGAATACGCTAAAACGACTTTATCCTTTGCCATATATAACCTCTCTTGGTGGTTTTGATACAGTTTCGCTTAATCAACCACCATATTTTTTGCATAAATATACAAAAAATATATCGCTTTATGCAAAAATATGCAAGTTATTTAGCAAATTGAGGCAATTTTTTGTATAAAATCTAAATCTGTAACTGAAAGTTTTGTATTATTTACAGGAAAATTCAGGGTAAAAGTGCCGTCCTCTGCAGGTTGAATCTGACATTCTTGTTTGAGATGTGTGCTGGCGTAGGCTTTTATGAACTCCAGGGCCAGGGTCTGGCGGCGGTGAGAGCGGGATTTATTTTCAAGGGATTGTTCAAGTTCGGTCAGGTAGTCCGGGAGTTTTGAGAGAAACTCGGAGATTTCTGGAAGCGGATTGTAGGGAAACTTGGCATCACAGATTTTTGTGTAGTCAGGTCCGTTTTTCTGAAGAATACTTGCCTTTATGTTATTCTGGATAAAGAGACGGAGTTTAATATTAGCAGTTAAACTTACTTCGAAAGTGCAGTAAGACGGGAAATATTCGCAGGTAATTTTTGCATCAGGATGGCTGGCTGTAAAGGCGTCAAATTCGTCTTTACAGTCTGCCATATGCAGGGCTTGAGCATTTGTACGCACCATATTCTTGTGCTGAAGATGTACGAAATGTTCTTTCCAGAAATCTGCTTCACTATCGCTGTATTTTAACACACTCATAACCCAATCTTATTTTTAGAACTTAAAGGATGCACCGGCTTTTACAATTGATGTAGTTGGGAAAGAGCCTTCAAGGAAAATATTGAATCTTTCAAAGTCTGCCTTTAATCCAAGTACAGTTACGTCAAAAGCAGGACTAACTCCACCGCCTGGTACAATAACAATACCACCGCTTATAGCATGATAAAACTTAAAATGTTCCCATCCATACTGTCCTGTAACCTTTGCCTGAATTGTAATGAGATTCAGAGGCTGAAAGCTTTCATAAGAAACAAAACCACCAACTCCTAAATGATTCCAGAAAAAGTGGTTGTAACCAGCTGTAACACCAAAAGGATAAGCCTCTGTTGTGTTTGATCCTTCCCCCTGAGACCTTGGTATTGCATCAGCAATTCCAACAATGATTCCACTAAAAAGCCCTACAAAAGAGCTGGAACCTGCAGCCAGATAAACTTCATTAGTATTCAAATTAACTTTTTTATCAGTGTCAATAAAATCAGCTTCCTGGGCAAAAGCACTTGTGAATGTTACTGCCAATACCATAAAAACTAAAACTATCTTTTTCATAGGAACCTCCTGGTATAAAAACTATGCTTTTATTATAACACAAAAGACAGGGAAAACTGCTCCTTTTATAAAAAAAAAATATCAGGGAAGATAGG
>SFOB01000303.1 GCA_004554075.1 Treponema sp. | reverse complement strand
CAGTACACAGTATATACTTAAACATATGGAATCTGACAAGATTAAGGAGGCTATAAACCTTGCAACCATCGGTGTTTCCGAACTTAAGCCCTACAAGTCGGTATTTGACAGGCAGCAGGGCAACGCGGCAGTACCGATTGCCAAGACTACTTATTCATATGGTCATCCTGACAATATACAGAAGAACTGTTATGTGATTAAGTATAAGCTTAAGAGCGGAAGAAGTGTTTACAGAAGCTATAATGCTTCAATTAGTGCAACCTACAACGACACAGCTGCCTTCTACGATTCAGAGGAATATAAGAATGTGGTCAACGGACTCGATAATATCATCAAGTACGGTAACATCGGTGTTATCAGGATTAATGGGCTGAACTACTCTGAGATTGGCAAAATAACGGGAACTGACGTAGAAGCTTTTTTAGAGAATTACAGGAAGGATGTGTTCGACAGAACTCTTGATGACATGAAGAAGGAATATCCCATTGCAAATCTATCATCTTCAGGTGATGAGAAGAACTATGAAGGTTTCTACCTGTCAGGATATTATATTTATCCCTGTGATACCAATACGGTTGATTTCTTAAAGTCAAAGGGAATTGAGTTAGAGGACAGTCATCCCAGTGTAAGTGATCTTGCACAGACAATAAACAAGATTACAGTCTCTGTATATGATGAGGCGAATGACGGCAGTAAGCAGGTTGAGTACCTGCCCGGCAGTGATGATGATATCATAAATAAGATAATCAGCTGCGGAATTGTTGATCAGTATTCATATGTTAACAGTGTTCTTAGAGAATACGATTCACAGGTGTCTATCATCTGCAACTATCTCAATCTTGAGGGATATGTGAATGACGCTTACTTAAGCATTCCCATTAAGGATATGCCAAAGCAGGTTTACACAGATCTTGAGAGTGCCGAGATTATGCAGTGGTAATATAATAATCCATCAAACCAAATCAAGGAACCCCCGAACTAGGCTCGGGGGTTCTAAGATTATATATAGAAAAAATATACAAAGAACATCCCGATTCATACATCCTTCTCATGAGTAATAAGGAAAGTGAAACCATAAGGGATTGTGTGCGTTCTTATTTAGATGACAAGATAGAAGAAAACCTTATTGTTATCCGTGGATTACTTACTGCAAAAGATGATATTGACCGTCTTTCGTTAAAAAACAATCCAAAAGAAATCTATATCCTTGGAGAAGAAGATGATGACTGTCATGATTCAAACAACCTCAAATGTGTTATCGAAATTGCGCAGAGAGTAATTGTCAGGGAAAGAATCCAGTGCCACGTGCAAATAGATTCTGACACTACATATTCCGTTCTACAAAGGGTGGATTTCTGCAAGACAAATGGTATTGGCAACAATATTGTATTCGAACCGTTTAACTTCAATGAAATTTGGGCACAAAAAGTTATAGCAACTAATCCAAAATCTGAGTACAATCCATTAGATGGAGAAGGCATAACTAAAGAATCTCAAAAGAATGTACATCTTATAATTATAGGTACAAATGAACTGGCATCATCTATAGCTGTGAATGCTGCTCACATCCTTCATTTTCCAAACTACAAGGATGGTGACTTCACTACATGTTCACATATAACATTCATTGATGATCAAATAAGTAACTTTAGTAAACTTTTCCGTTCACAATATCGTAATCTCTTCAATCTGTCGCGTTGGCGAGAAATTGAAGGAGACGAGTGCCTTGATACAAGCAAGGGATGGATCGATCCATTTGCAGGTGAAGATTCCCCATACCATCATCTTGGAAAAACAAACTTTATGGATATTCAATGGGAGTTCATTTCAGGTAATGTTTATGATGATACGATTCAAACATATCTAAAACACTGTTCTCTCAATGAAGGTGAAATTACTACTATTGCATTATGTTTTGAATCATCAGAATTAAATGCATCGGTATGTCTTGCTCTGCCTGTGGAGATATGCAAAACTGCGAATCAAATTCTCGTAAGACAGAAAGAGAGTGAGACAACCGTAAAATTGATTCAAAAGCTTCCATACAGAGATTGTGTCAAACCTTTTGGAATGATGTCAGAATGCTATAATGAGAATCTGATTTCTAATAAATATGGAAAGCTCATCCATGCACTTTACAGAC
>SFOB01000302.1 GCA_004554075.1 Treponema sp. | reverse complement strand
ACTCACTAAGTGGTTCGCTTAATCCATAATTTTGCAAAAAAATGTTAATTTATATATTTACAACAAGGAATAAATAATAGTATAAAAGATATTTATGAAGAAAAATAGGTTTGGGTTTTCACATTTTTAACATATTTTTTGTCTATACTGAAGGTTACAGGAGTATCAGGATCCCTGCATAACGATAAGAGATCGGGAGGGAATACACAATTATGGATAGATTAAAAATTCTTGTGGTGGATGATGAAGCCAGAATGAGAAAGCTGGTAAAGGATTTTTTAGTAAAAAGTAATTATGAAGTGGTAGAAGCGGAGGACGGTAGTCAGGCACTGGATATTTTTTTTGGACAAAAGGATATCGCGTTGATTATTCTGGATGTCATGATGCCCAAAATGGATGGCTGGGAGGTCTGCCGTGAAGTGCGTCAGTACTCGAAAGTCCCAATTATTATGCTCACCGCCAAATCTGATGAGCGGGATGAACTTCAGGGCTTTCAGCTTGGTGTAGATGAATATATATCAAAGCCCTTCAGCCCCAAAATTCTTGTGGCGAGAGTGGAAGCAATTCTAAGACGCACCAACCAACTGGGAGAGGAAGAAATTTTGGAAGCAGGCGGTATAGTTTTGAATAAGTCGGCACACAGTGTTACCATTGACGGTAAGGATGTGGAGCTTAGCTATAAAGAATTTGAACTGTTAACTTATTTCCTTGAAAACCGGGGCATTGCACTTTCCAGGGAGAAGATTCTCAACAATGTATGGAACTATGATTATTTCGGTGATGCCAGGACGATTGATACTCATGTCAAAAAGCTTAGAAGCAAGATGGGCCAAAAGGGCGATTTGATTAAGACCATCTGGGGCATGGGGTACAAATTGGAGGTTTAGCTACGAGCAGAGCAAAAAGCGCATCATTCATGCGAGGGAAGTTTACTTCCATGAGCATGAATGATGCGCTTTTTATTGTGCGACAGCACCGACGGCGAGTGAAGCTGCTTTGCAGCTTCACGAGATGGCGGCTCTGCTACGAGCTAAGCTGCAAAGCAGCTTCGCGAGATGGAGGCTCTGCTACGAGCTAAGCTGCAAAGCAGCTTCACGAGATGGAGGCTCTGCTACGAGCTAAGCTGCAAAGCAGCTTCGCGAGATGGAGGCTCTGCTACGAGCTAAGCTGCAAAGCAGCTTCACGAGATGGCGGCTCTGCTACGAGCTAAGCTGCTTTGCAGCTTCGCGAGATGGCGGCTCTGCTCGTAAAAATAGCAATGAAATAATTATGAATTTTCATAGTATAAGGCAAATATAAGTTAATAAAATGAAGAAAAAACCGATATAATTTTTGGATACATGGAGGTATCAGAATAAATCAAAAGGACGTGATTAAAATGAAGATCGGCGAAGCAAAGCAAATATACGGTGGGCAGATTAGAGAGTATCAGGAGCAAAAACTTTTGCTTTCAAAGCAAAAACGGGAGCTTGAGAAAAAGATAGAGGCAACCGAGAACGGACGGAATCGGTTTGCAGATGAGGCTGCAACGCTGGAATTGACCATTGATGCAGTAAACAAGAAGCAGACAGAGTATCAGGATTATATGAGTGCACTGACTGAACAGTGGGCAGCAAAAGCCAATATGGTTTCAGCTGAACAACAGGGCGAAGCCATGGAAGAGTATGTAGAGGATCTTGGCAAGATCATGGAAGTGGCAAGGCGTATTATGAAGGGAGGCATCGTACCTGCTTCAGATGAAAAGAAATTGATGGAATACAGCATGGAACTATATCAGTCTGCAAAAAGCATTGGTGCAATGGTGAGAAATAAAGATAAGGAAGAGTATGATTCTCTTTGGAAGGACGAAGAAGAAAAGAGCTATGAAGATCCCATGGAGGTGGCAGATAATACGGAGGCTTTTTCAGATGACCGGAAATAGTAGACGTTGCTGACATCATGGAAACCACTGCCTATTCAAGTGAATAAAGATGATATAGAAAGCCCTGTCGTTTTTTGCTGACAGGGCTTTCTTAAGGAATATGTTTGTGAAACATTTGTGTATTTATTGTTATTTTTGAAGACAAATGATAAACTGATAGAAGCTGAGAAAGGACACGGAGTGATGTTGTTATGCAAAGCCAGATGAAATATTCTATTCGGA
>SFOB01000301.1 GCA_004554075.1 Treponema sp. | reverse complement strand
GCTAATCTCTCAGGCAAAAGGACAGAGCATTCTATATGCATGTTCTACTCTTTAGAGGGCTGATGATTCATCAGCTCTTTACTTTTTTTACCAAAATACATATAATCATTTCACTTAACTACGGCAAAAACTGAGTACGAGTACGAAAGACCTACCTCCTAATAAAAGAGAGACTAGTAACAGCAAAAAAGCCTTGATTCTATAAAAAAAGAATTAGGGCTTTTTCTTTTATAAACCACTTGACTTTTTTTGCCCAAAATGCTAATATACAATCACTGAAAACATGGTGAATGTGTCTTTTCCTTTCTTGTTGTGATGCAGAAAAGTAGACAGTGTGGGAGCCCCCTTTGTGCGTGTGAGGGGGCTTCTTTTTTTTAGGAGGAAGAGTAATGAATAAAAAGAGTATTGAAAATAGATTGGCCAAAATACGTACATTACAAGATAAAAAGCAGAAGTCAGCAGAACGCAAGTTGCGTTTTGAATTTAAGCAACTATTGGGCGAACTTCGCCAGGTGATAGGTGAAGAATTTGCTATTCACGCTAATGAAAAAGAGCTTTCCTATGAAGTTCTGCAAAAGAGCGGACGTATTGAGACATTTTTGGAACGTGTTTCTGTTCTTTTGTTATTGATCAATATTAGAGTGCCGCCAATTTTGAAAGAGCAAGCAGAAGTCTCTTACCAAACTTCATGGAAAGGCTTATCGTTGGCAACAGGTAGCCTGATAGCGGCAAAACCATATAAATTATTTACAAAAGCATTTGCCAACATAACTGACGAAACATTGGCAGTTGCGTTATCTAAAAATCCCCTTTTTGGTGATTATGATAAGTACACAAAAGAGCTTACTGACGATATTAAAAAGTCGATTATAAAAGAAATTAAAACCAATATTGGTACAGGCACCGATCTTAGTAGCTTATCAAAAACTATTACTGAGAGAACCCAAAAAGCGTACAGGAGAACGGTACAGGCAAGCAGGACGACCACACATACATTTTCTGAAGCAGGCTTTGGGGACGCAGCAAAAGGTCTTGACGAGGGTTTTAAAGCTATTAAAAGCTATAGTGAAGACGTGGCCAAAACAATGGTAAAAAAAGCGGCTGAAGTTGAAAATATAGCTGTTAATACTGAAAAAGCACTAGCAACAGGAAGGCCACTGCCATTATTGGATGTGCCCAATATAGAATTATCTATACCAAAATCGGTGCAAACGTTGAAAGTTTCTGCAAAAGCGGCAGGAGCACCAGCAAAGACACAGATCGCGGCAATAAATATTGAAGAAGTGTTCGAAGATGGCGAAGTAATATCGGCAAAAACGGGTCAAGAGCTGCCAAGTTTACGAATATACAAAGAATGGCGGTCAATGCGAGATCAGCGTGTTCGTAAAAACAATAAGGCCAATCATAGAAAGATGGATGGCGTTTCGATACCAGTAAAAGAGAGGTTCGATCTTGGCAGAGGAGTCACAACGGACGTTCCTGGTAATAGTGGCGATCCCGCAAATGACGTTCGGTGCCGTTGCATTCTGATTTATGATTTGAAAGAAGGTTAATAGTGGTTAAAAAATGGACAGAAGAAACGATTGTGCAGGCATTGGGGCGGGTTTTTGCTATTTAACGTGGCATTGATTGTGCACCAAACGTTCTTATGTATTTGCACTATTACAAAGATCGGGAACGGTACCGAAGAGATCGCGAGAATTGGGGAAGAGGTGAATATGAAGCCGATTTTGTTTATATATCAAAGTTGGGATATTTGCATGAAATAGAAGTGAAAATCAGCATTGCAGACTTTAGAAACGATCAAAAGAAGCGCCATTTTCATGATCACCCTGAAGTTCGTGGCTTTTCATACTGTATGCCGTTCAAATTATATCAAGCCCACCTTGATGAAATTAAAAGCGTTTGTGAAGAAAAAGGCGCAGGATTGATTTTGGTACAAGATGACGGAACAATCAAGACAGTAATTAAAGCCATTCCCCGTCTTCATGTTCCAAAATTGCCCCTTCAAAGCTTAATTTTTTATCTAAAAATTGCTGCAAAGAAATGGGTAAAAAACTATTGACTTTCTCTCTATTTTATATATAATACACACATAAAGCAGAACACTTTAGATATTAGTTATGCGGAGGTTGTTGGGTATGG
>SFOB01000300.1 GCA_004554075.1 Treponema sp. | reverse complement strand
AACCTTCTTCTGAAGAGTATTAAGAAGACCAAGAAGCTCCTGGCGATAACAGACGAGGACGATGAAGAGTATGCAGACTATGCAGCTGAACTTCAGCAATTGAATGAGAAACTCTCAAATATGGAGAATAGTCTTTGGGACACAGCACTTATGATTACCCGTCTTAGCACAACCAAGTGTTCAGAGCGTCTGAAGCGTGCCATGGATTTGTTCACAGCCGGCGATAACAAGGGAGCACAAGCGGTTCTCAACGAAGAAGAAATCGAGCGCGACGTAGAGCACAACCTTCATCTGATTCAATTAGGTGAAGAGGGAAAGAAGGGTCTAAAGATAAATATTGAGGAATACCAACTCAAAATTAAGACCCTTGAGAATGAAATGGCTGAAGGATGGTTGCACGAACAATGTAAATTGCACGAACGAGTTATAGAATTGACATCATCCTTGTATGGAGAGCATTCAATTGAAGCTGCACAAGCCATGATGGATGCCACTCAATCCATGTACTTGCTGGAGGACTATAAAACCTTATATAAATATACAGAGAAGGCATTAGCTATTCGACTTGAAATATTAGGTGAGAATCATTTAGATACTGCTCAATGCTATAATGATCTGGGAGTCGTTTCAGGTAAACTCGGTGACAATGAGAAATATCTTGAATACGCAAAAAAAGGACTGGAAATAAGGTTAGCATTAAATGCACCTGGTGAAATACTGGCAGAATCATATAACACTGCAGGTGTTGCAATGTCTCATTTTGGCGATAACGAAACAAACCTTGAATATCAACTGAAGGCTCTCGAATTAAGAAGAGCGACCATTGGTGAGCAGAATATTGACACAGCTAATTCTTATTCACAAGTTGGTATTGCATATGCAGCAATAGAAAATTTTGAAAAATATCTAGAGTATTCTCAAATGGCTCTTGAAATTTTGCAAAAAATTGCAGGTGAAAAACATCCCGACACAGGTTTGTTTCACAATAATGTAGGTGACGCATACATGTGTTTAGAAAAATATCCAGAGTCAATAGAACATCTACAAAAAGCCTTAAGTATTGACCTGAACACAAAGGGAAAACTGAAACAAAGCACTTTGACAGCTTATGAAAATCTATCAGTAGCTTATGAATTAAGTGGAGATTATGAAAACGCATTGAAAAATCAAATTGAAGCCGTTCATATTTCTGACAAAGTCAATAAAGATACAGATCCTAATAATTTGAAAGTGTATGAGCGTGCAGGAAAATTGTTCAATAAATACGGTGACAATGAAAATGCACTCAACTACTTGTATCATGCATTAGAACTTCGCTTTAAAATAGCGAAAGAGGATAAATTGCCAAATGGTCCAAAACCTTCATTTGAGTTAGCAGATTTATGTCACGAAATCGGTTCGGTTCATTTCGGCATGACCAATTTCCAAGAAACAGAACGAATGCTAAATAATGCAGTAAATATTCTATCAGACGTAGAAGACGATGCACCAGAATTAAGAGACTGGACATATCACCTAGGCTTGGCTTACGCAAGACAAAATAAACATGAAGATGCTCTCGCATCCTTCAAAAATGCACTTGCTCGTAGAGTTAAGTACTATGGTGGTGATCATCCTGATGTCGTAGATGCATATAGGATGGTAGGTCATGCCAGTATGGCATCTGGGCATAAAGAAATGGCTTTGGAATCATTCAATGAAGCCTTGAATATATTGCAAAGACATTTGCCCGAGGATCATGAAGATATAATAGATATAAAACAAATATTAGCAGAATTAAATAAGAACCAATAATATGAACTCAAATAACTATATCCCCCACCCAGCGGACCTCTCAGCAATAGAGTTGCCACAGGAACTTTTGGATTTGGCACAAGTCATTAGCAAGAATGTACATGAGGTGTGGTCAGCCGGTCGAATGAGCGAAGGATGGACTTTCGGACCTGTTCGCAACGATGAAAAGCGCGAGACTCCCTGTCTTGTTCCATTTGAAGAACTTTCTGATGAAGAGAAGGCATACGACTGGAACACAGCTGCAAACACTCTGAAATTAATCATGTCATTAGGTTTTGAAATAAAGAAAAAACAATAAGCTTGTGAACTATAGTGCAAACCGAGAGCAGAAGAATGCATTGTTATGCCGAGG
>SFOB01000299.1 GCA_004554075.1 Treponema sp. | reverse complement strand
ATAATTGGGATGACCAAACAAATTGCCGAAAATATGCAAATATTATTTAGTAATTATTCGCTCTCAGACCACAGTTGGTTTTTATAGACCACAGATTTGCACAGATTTGCACAGATTAAGAGCCAAAGGCTCGGATTGGATTGATTATTGATTTCTAAGATTCTCATCCTGATACCCCTTGGCGAGTAATTGAAAACATTCAAAGACATACAGCTTTTTCCAATGTCTGCCTAATAAAAGCATTGATTGTAATACCGGCTTCTTGGGCTAACATTGCTATACGGCTGTGTATTTCTGGAGTAATGCGAACATTTAGACTGCCGCAAAATGGCTTCCTTGGTTCTATTCCTCTTTTTGCACAAGATTCCAAATAGTCATCTATTGCTCCCTCAAAGTCTTTTCTGAGTTCATTTACATCATTGCCTTCGTATGTTATGGCATCTTTGGACATACCAAGTACTTTGCCATAAAGACAATTGTCTTCATCGCTGAAATCTACACTTCCCGTATATCCCTTATATTTCATTGTTCCCATATTTCTATCCTTTCTTCTGTTTTATATAACCATTTATTTCTAAAAATATTAATACCTGTTTCATTACATATCCTTTAATAATATTATTAGGATGTGGTCTGTGCATAATATATGACTGATTTTCTTTTTCATTGATAAACTCAACTCTTGAGCCTGACGTAGAACCTTTATTGTTTAACTTGAATCCACATTGAGAAAATAGAGAAACCATCTCCTCAAATGTGAAATCTCGAGGTTGGTTACAAAACCTTTGTAAGAGTTTGTCTTTTTTGTTCATATACTATTAAAATTATGCTGCAAAGGTAACTAAAAATAGTTGCATTTGTATCAATAATGACTCTGAATTATTTTTTTTTAACTTCTTAATTATAATCGCCTGAATAATATTCCACGCAAGTTTTTCTCCCTTTTTCTTTGCCTTTTCATTTTTTATTTGTACATTGGCAAACGATGAGCCGACTGTTAAGCCGACTGTTGAGCCGACGCCGGAGCCTATTGAGGAGCCTGTTGATTTGATTAACGATGCTGTTGATGAGGACGAGTTTGTTGATGCATCAACCATTGAGGAATATACCGAGGAGCCGGAGCAGGCAGACGAGCCGACACCGGAGCAGGCAGATGAGCCCGCGCCCGAGGAGGACACCGCAAACGAAGAAGAGCTTGTTGATGCACAGGCACTTGTTGAGCAAAACGGGCAGGGTGAAAATCCGCTTGTAGTTTCGCAGGATGTTGACAGCGAGAGAGCCGAAAGAAAAGAAAAAAGAAAAAAGAAGAAAAAGAAAAATACCGCAATAAGAGTAATATGTATTTTGCTCATTATTATTTTGAGTGCATGCATCGGTGTTTTCCTTTATGTCAACAATGCGCTCAATCAGGTTACTGATGATGACAATCCGCAAAGCACCACCGAGCCGCAAATGGCTATGGACAGGCTGATTGAGAATTTTCAGCCTATCGAGGAAACGGATGCCGCACAGATTTCTTCGCTGCAGGATATGATTAAGCAGTGGTACAGAAACGGTACTCCTGCATCTTCATCAAGGGTGCTTAACATTTTGCTCGTTGGTGAGGATACGCGAGGAAAAGATGTTCTTGAAAGCGGAACAAGAGCAGACTCGGCAATTATTGCATCACTTAACGCAGACACAAAGCAGATTAAGCTCACATCAATTTTGCGTGATGCCTATGCTTATTGGGAAACCACTCCCGGTGACGAGAGCACAGGTAAGTTTGACAAAATCAATGCGGCTATGTCTACAGGTGACATCCACACTTACATTAACGCAGTTGAAAATCTGTACAAAATTAAGATTGACAACTATGTTATTGTAAACTTTACAAGCTTTGAAAAAATTATTGACACCCTCGGCGGTGTTGAGCTGGAGCTTACAAGTGCAGAGATTAACGAAATCAACAACCACCAAAAGAGATACGGCAATGTTTACATTGAAAAAACCTTTGACGGTAATAAGGGTACGCTGAAGCTGACCGGAGAGCAGGCCCTTGCTTATTGCAGAATACGCAAGATTGACTCTGATAATATGAGAGCAAACCGTCAAAAAATTTGCTTGAGCAAGGTGTTCAGCGATATGAAGGACGCGTCAAGTGTTCA